>JAFYLX010000090.1 GCA_017556895.1 Bacillota bacterium
GACTATTACTCCAAGCATTATGCTTCGCCTTCCTCTTTAACTTCTTCTACTGTTTCATCTTCGTCTTTAACGCCAAAAGCTTCAGTTAAGTCATTGCCGCTTTGCTTTGCTTCTGCTTCAAACGCCTCAATATTAGCTAAATGCTGATCAATTTTAGCACAAAGACCGTTAATCTTTTCTGCGTCTAGTTCCGCACCAGTCTTTACAACCTGGTATACGTATTCGCCTAATTCTTCTTTAACGTCTTTAATCTTGCCTCTTTCAATAACGATCTTGCCCTTTGCCTTACCATAATCAAAAGTATCGCCGGCAACTTCTCCAACCTTGCTTGCAACCTGTCCTAATTTATCTAAAAATGCCATAATGTATCCTCCTTTAAGTAAGTAAATTACATTTTAAATTATAACACGACTGTGATAAAATAGAAGCAAATAATTATTCAAAAGGAGAGATTTTTATGCTTTTAGGATACGAAAAAGAGGGCTTTTTACATTTGCCTACGCCAATTGAATACTTACCTAATATTTCTAAAGATCTTGGAATAGAGTTATATATCAAGAGAGATGACCTTACTCCCCTTGCTATGGGTGGCAATAAGCTAAGAAAGTTGGAATATTTCTTGAAGGATGCACAGGCCAAAGGTGCAACTCTACTTTTAACTACAGGTGGCATACAGACAAACCATGGCAGACTTACACTTGCCGTTGCTAAAAAATATGGAATGAAAGGTGCAATCGTAGCTGTTGGAGAATATCCAGGAGAATTAAGCGCAAACCTTGTTCTAGACACTATGATGGGCTGCGAAGTATGGATCAAGAAGCCAGATGGAGTTCATTCAGACGGCCAGTTAACAAAGATGGCCATAGAAGAAGTCACAAAACATTACGAAGCACAAGGTGAAAACGTTTATTTCATCCCGATGGGTGGTTCAAATGAGCTTGGCTGCCTTGGATACTACGAATGTGCTATGGAAATCGCTGACCAGATCAAGGGAACAGACCTTGAGGGCGCTCACCTAGTTACTACAGTGGGCAGCATGGGTACATACATGGGACTTTTCGCAGGTATTAAGAACGAAAAGCTTCCAATGACACTTACCGGAATCGCAATTCTTCAATACAAAGACGTTATAGACTTTGCTTGCAAGTATTACGAAAGATTCCGTCAGTTTGCGGGACTTGAGCTAACTGCCACTGCAGACGAGTTCGTTATTACAACGGAATACGACCGTGGTGCATATAACAATGCGTGCAAGGAAGTTAGAGATGCAATGTACTATATGGCAGAAAAAGAAGCGATCATCCTAGACCCTTGCTATACAGGCAAGGCCTTCGCCGGACTTCTAGAAATGGTTAAGAAAGGCGATATCAAGCAGGGCGAAAAGGTAATCTTCCTACACACAGGCGGATCACCTGGTATTAACACGCCACACCATAGAATCGAAATTGAAAAAGAAAAAGAACATTTAATCCACGAGTTTTAGATAATCTATCAAAATTCAAATATCTTTTGATATAAAACAACCCCTTTCGTTAGACTTTCGCCTGACAAAAGGGGTTGAATTCATTTAAACTATTTTAACCTTATGTTACTTGAATTTAGTTATATTTCTTTTTTAATGCTGTTGCAAAGCCACCTGCTAGTAACGCAATTGACAGCCATAAAGCCGGATTTGCACTATCAGATGTTGTTGGAACCTTGTCAACTGGCTTATCAGCCGGTTTGTCAGCTGGAGTATCAACTGGCTTGTCTGTATCAGCTGGCTTATCTGTATCAGCCGGAGTATCTGATTCTGCAGCTCCAAGATCAACTAAAGCATACGTACTGAAGTGTGTAAGTTCTGCAGTAACTGTATTAGTATCTGCATCATAAACAGATGTTACTTCCTCAATTCTACCGTCTTCAGCAATATAGTAAACCGCAACATTGTTGCTAAATCCATCAGGCACTGCAAAAGTAATCTTTACAACACCATCAGGCTGCACAGCTTCTTCAAAATTATACGCGCTTGCTTCAAACACTACGAAATCTTTAGCTAAATCGCCTAAAGCTTCTTTAACGTCTTCTTTTACAGCCTCATCAGTAACCTTTACACAAGAAACGTCTGTGCCTGGTTCAAATACACCATATCCATAGTCGATAACAATTTCGTCCTGAGTAGGAGCTCCTGTACCTGTAAACTCTTCTTCTGCCGGCATCAAGGATGCATCTACGGACGTATAAGAAGTCATTACTGTATTTTCGCCATCTACTTTAAATGTTGCAACTAGCGTTGATAAGATTCTTTCAGGATATCCATAAGTGAATACTTCTCCTGTTTCTTCATCAACATATGTTTCTAATACGAATAAGTAATCTTCTCCTTCAACATCGTCAGGACCAGGTTCATACATTTCATAATTTTCGTCTACAACAAATGCTTCATATGCATATAGTTCGAATTCACCATTGCCTAAATCTTTGTATCCCTGATAAACGTAATCCGGAATCAAGTCTCCCCATCCGCCGATGTAGTACTGATAATAACCGTTCACATATCTAGTATCATCTGCGCGTAATGCCGCCACTAAACTATCAGTTAAAACAAAGTGTTTTGCTACCAAAGCTTCATATTCTGCAGCAGGAACCTTGTGAGAAACATCTAGAGGAACACCTTCTTGACCTTCTACATAGTATTCGTCAAGAGCATCACTTTCAAGCCATGATAAAATCCCATAAACGCATTCCGCTTCTGGATCTTCACCCTTATCATAATATCCATCATAGAAGTAAGACCAGAAATAATAACTATCAGCCATATCAAGAGCAGCTTCCAGATTAGCTGCTGGAGTCGCAAAAGCTGTAATACTGCATGATAGTACTAACATTGCAACTAATAAAACAGTCATGAATTTTTTCATAAGAAACCTCCGTACAATTATTATTGTTGCTATTTTACCATTTTTTAATAAAACAATGCAACAATCTATTCAGCCTTATACTCTTTCCAATATCTAGAGTACATTGCATCCGCATCTGGACCTAAATTCTTTAGGGTTTCGGACTTAGAAAGCACATCCTCTGATGGATTTAATACAGGTTCTTCGATAAGATCCTGAATTAAGATATTTGGTATTGCATAAGTTAAATATTCGAAGTTAACCTCTGCAACATAGCCGTCAAAGAAGAAGTTAATCCAAGCCTCTGCAGCCTCCTTATTGCTTACATTCTTAGGAATAGCCCAGCAGTCTGTCCATACTTCTGTACCTTCCTTAGGGATTACGAACTCAAGATTGTCGTTAGCATCCTTTGAATAGATAACTTCACCGGAGTTTACAACCGCAAGTGCTGCAGATTCACCAATCATCAGCTCTCTAGCACTGTCGTTAGCAAAGCTATAAACTAGTGGCTTCTGTGCACTTAATAGATCTGTCATCTCCTGAATTTCTGATTCATTAGTTGTATTAATGGAATAGCCAAGACTCTTAGCCGCAATCATATAACCTTCTCTTAATGAGTTTGGCATAACGATTCTTCCATCATATGTTTCGTCCCAAAGATCTTCCCAAGAATCGATTTCTGTAGTAATCATATTCTTGTTGTACATGATTCCATAAGTACCCCATGTGAATGGAACAGAGTGCTTCATGCCAGGGTCAAAACCTTCCATAAAAGGCTTTATATTATCAGTAATATTAACCGCATTAGGGATATTTTGATAATCAAGCTCTGCTAATAGATCCTCGGATACAAGTTTTTCAATCATATAGTCAGATGCGCATATCACGTCATACTGAACGGAATTATTCTTGATTACAGGATACATTTCTTCGTTAGTATCAAAGTAGTCTACAGTAACCTTATACCCTGTCTTTTCCTCAAACTCTTCCACAAGTTCTGGGTCAAAGTAGTCACCGAAACAATATACGTACAGCTCACCGTTATTTGGAGTTGGATTTCCGAAGAACGTGAACTTGATGCTGCCCACCATAGCAACGACTAAAATCAGTAACATCGCTACCATTCTGCGGTTTGACATACCTGTGCTACCACGTTTTTCACTACGACTGCTAAGTACGTTTATGATAATCAATACTACGAATACAGCCACGAATATGATTGTGGAAAGGGCAAACAATGTTGGTCTAACACCTACCTTCACCTGGCTATAAATTAATGTGGAAAGAGTATTAATCCCAGCCCCTCTAGTAAAGTGTGTGATTACGAAGTCATCTACTGACATCGTGAATGATAATAAGAATCCAGACACAATACCTGGCATGATTTCCGGTAGTACAACCTTAAAGAAGGCATAAACAGGTGTAGCACCAAGGTCTAATGCTGCCTCATATGTCAGGTTCTGTAACTGCTTGAACTTTGGCATAACTGACAAAATTACATAAGGCAGACAGAACGTGATGTGTGCGAATAGCACCGTACCATAGCTTAAGCTGATGCCAAACAGCAAGAAGGACAGCATGATAGAGATACCGATTACAATATCGGCGTTTAATAGTGGGATATTATTTAGTCCCATAATAAATGATTTTTTCTTTTCGCTCATGGCATTTAGGCCAATGCATCCAAGGACACCCACAACAGTGGCGATGATTGACGCCCAAAGAGCGATTGTAAGTGTATTCCCAAGGGCCTGCATGATTTCGTCATTGCCAAGCATTTCCTCATACCATCTGAAGGAAAAGCCCTGCCAAGAGTTCATGCTCTTTCCGTCATTGAAGGAAAGCACCATTAAAGCCCCAATCGGGAAGTATAGGAACAATATTATTAGTCCGAGATAGAGTAACTTGCCTAGCTTTTTCATATCATATTACCCTCCCCGTTTCTATCGAATTTTTCAATGAAGGCCATGCTGATAACGATGAAAATCATCATTACAAGTGATAGCCCTGCCCCAAGGTTCCAGTTGAAGCTTGTTGTAAATTCCTGCTCGATAATGTTACCGATTAGGTTAACCTTGCCTCCTCCTAGGATATTGGAAACTGCGAAAGTTGTAAGTGATGGAACGAATACCATAGTAACTCCGCTTACGATACCAGGAATAGAAAGCGGAATTATGATTTTCTGCAATACTTCGCGGTAGTTTGCTCCAAGGTCGTATGCAGCCTCAATAACGTGCTTGTCTATCTTGATTAACGTGTTATAAATTGGCAGAATCATGAACGGTAAATAGTCGTATACCATGCCTAAAACAACCGCCGCCGGTGTGTTTATAATTTCAAGCGCTGGCAATCCGATAGTGTCTAAAACACTGTTTATAACGCCGTTCTTTTCTAAAAGAACCTGCCATGCCATAGTTCTTAATAGGAAATTCATCCACATCGGAAGGATAAATATAAATACTATAAAACCCTTCTTGCCTAGCCCACTATCTCTTAAAATTAGCCCTAGCGGAAAGGCAATGATAAGACAAATCACAGTACTTACAAAGGCAAGTAATAGTGATAATCCAAGAGCCTCCATATGCTCAGGTGTAGAGATAGCTGTAATGTTTTCGATCGTAAATGCACCACTTCTGTCAGTTAGTCCGTAGAAGGCGATTACCCCCAGCGGGATAATAGTTCCACATAGCATAAAGATCAAGAATGGCGCACTAAAAAATTGCTTCTTATTCATCTAGCGCCATTGCCTCCTCGTCTTCAGATTGTGGTTTATTCATGATTTGAATATTTTCTGGAGTAACACTGATGGATACGTGAGTTCCAACAGGGAAGCTTGTAGTATTCTGAGCAAGCCACTCATAACCTCCTGCCTGGATACACATTTCATAGTGAACACCAATGAATACATTAGAAGTAACGACTCCGTCGAGAATACCTTCGCCAGGTTTGCCGATAAGGATATCTTCAGGACGAATTACTACGTCAACAGGAGTTCTTCTGCCGAAACCTTCATCTACACAAGGGAAGACGTGGTCACAGATTTTAACTACTCTGTCTTCCATCATAGTAGCATCGATAATATTACTGTCACCGATAAAGTCGGCTACGAATGCGTTTTCTGGTTCGTTATAAATCTGTTCTGGCGTACCCATCTGCTGAATATAGCCCTGGTTCATAACTACAACCTTGTCAGACATAGTCAGAGCTTCTTCCTGGTCATGAGTTACATATAAGAATGTAATGCCAAGTTCCTTTTTCAGACGAATGAGTTCGTATTGCATTTCCTGACGCATTTTCAGGTCAAGTGCACCAAGGGGTTCGTCCAGAAGGAGAACTCTTGGCTCATTTACGATGGCTCTTGCGATAGCAATACGCTGCTGCTGTCCGCCTGAGAGAGAGTTTACAGAACGATTTTCGTAACCAGACAGATTAACAAGTTTCAGTGCGTACTTGATTTTATCGTTGATATAGCTCTGAGATTTGCCACTGATTTTCAGTCCAAAAGCAATGTTCTCCGCAATATTCATATTTGGGAATAAAGCGTACTTCTGGAATACAGTGTTGATGTGACGCTTGTTAGGTGCCAGATTTGTAATGTCTTTACCTTCGAAGATAACTTTGCCTGAATC
>JAFYLX010000091.1 GCA_017556895.1 Bacillota bacterium
CCATTAATCACAGAAAAGACTAAGGCTATCTGCTGCATCAACCCTGGTAACCCAACTGGTACAGTTCTTACTATGGAAGAAATGCAGTTAATCGCTGACATCGCTGAAGAACACGACTTATGGATCATCGCTGACGAAGTATACAGAGAATTCGCTTATGACGGAAGAACTGCTGTATCCTTCGGACAGATCGAATCCGCTAAGGACAGAGTAATCATCGTTGACTCCGTATCCAAGAGACACTCCGCTTGCGGTGCTAGAATCGGTTTCTTATTATCCAAGAACAAGGAATTCATGTCTGGCGTTATGAAGATCGCTCAGGGTAGACTTTGCGTATCCACAGTTGACCAGGTTGGTGCTGCTGCATTATTCAGATTACCATTATCCTACTATGATGAAGTTAAGGCTGAATACTGCGGAAGAAGAGACGTTGTATACGAAGAATTAATGAAGATTCCTGGAGTAGTTTGCCAGAAGCCAGGTGGTTCCTTCTACATCACTGCTAAGTTACCAGTAGAAGACGTTGAAGACTTCTTAATGTTCTTATTAGAAGAATTTGAAGACAATGGTGAAACAGTAATGTTCGCTCCAGCTGCAGGTTTCTACGCAACTGAAGGTTTAGGTAAGGACGAATTAAGAATCGCTTACGTATTAAAGCAGGAAGACATGAAGAGAGCTGTAGAACTAATCAGATTAGGTCTTGAAGCTTACAAAGCTAGATAATTTTATCGACTAAAAATTTTACTACATACTAAAAAGGAAGAACGACTTATGAAATTATCCCCAATGATGGAGCAATATCTAGAAATTAAAAATAATTATCAGGATTGCATCCTGTTCTTTAGACTGGGCGACTTTTATGAGATGTTCTTCGAAGACGCTAAGTTGGCTTCTAAAGAATTAGAACTAACGCTAACAGGCAAAAATTGCGGATTAGAAGAAAGGGCTCCCATGTGTGGAGTCCCTTTCCATTCTGCGGAAGGTTACATTGCAAAACTGGTAGACAAGGGCTATAAGGTTGCCATTTGTGAGCAGGTTGAGGATCCAGCTACTTCGAAGGGTATCGTTAAGAGAGAAGTAATCCAGATCGTTACACCAGGTACTCTAACTAGCCAGTCAATGCTAGCCGAAAAAGAAAACAACTATCTTGCTGCCATCTACCTTGATGAGAAGGTAGGAGGCATGTCAATTTCATATTGCGATATCTCAACAGGTGAGCTAAAGGTAACTGAATACAGAGACGAAAACCTTTACGAAACACTTCTAAATGAACTAGTTAAAATCAAAGCAAAAGAAATCATCTTAACAGAAGAATTCGCCAGCTTATATCCTGTAGACGAAATTCACTTGATTACAGAGGCATATATTAACACTGTGAGCAATGAATTTTTCTCAGAAAAAGCTTGTTTAGAAGCCGTAAAAGCGCAGTTTAACTGCATTTCCACAGTGGCACTTGGTCTTGAACCTGATAGTTTCGCAATCCTTTCTCTGGGCGCATTACTTAACTATCTACTTGAAACTCAAAAACATAGTTTAAAACAGATCACAACATTTAAGACATACGAAATGGGTATGCATATGGCACTAGACAAGGCTACCCTAAGAAACTTAGAACTAACGGAAACGCTGTACGATAAAAAGGTTTCCGGATCTTTGCTTGGCGTTTTAGATAAAACTCATACTGCTATGGGAAGCCGTAAGATGAAGCAATGGCTTCGTGAGCCATTAAACAACTCTGAGCAGATTAACTTACGACTAGATGCTTGTGAAGAACTATATAACCAGCTTTTAATTAGAAACAACATCAAAGAATCTTTAAGAGGTATTTATGACTTCGAGAGACTTGCAGGACGTGTTGCAACAGGTAATGCCAACGGCAAAGACCTTATTGCACTTAGAAACTCCATCGGGCTTCTTCCCGATATTAAGGATTCTTTGGGATATATGAGCTCCCAGTTATTACAGGAACTTAACCATGAAATCAACCCTCTAACAGAGGTTTACAATGTTATAAATGACGCGATTTGCGACGAGCCACCATTTACAATCAAAGAAGGGGGCTTAATTAAAGAAGGATATTCTGAGGAACTAGACAATCTAAAGGATTCCATCAAAGATGGCAAGTTCTGGATATCCAATTTAGAGGCTTCAGAAAGAGAGAGAACCGGAATCAAGAACCTAAAGGTAGGATACAATAAGGTCTTCGGTTACTACCTTGAAGTTACTAGATCATACTATGATATGATTCCAGATAACTACATCAGAAAGCAGACACTAGCAAATGCAGAGCGTTTCATCACACCTGAGCTCAAGGATATGGAAAGCCTTGTTCTTAATGCCGAAGCAAAAATTAATCAGATGGAATACGAAATCTTTACGGCTGTAAGAGAACATATCGAAAGTTTCATCGCTATCATACAGGGAACTTCTGCCGCAATCGCAGCACTTGACGTTCTATGTTCCTTCGCACATGTCAGCGAAAAGCTTGGGTATGTGAAGCCAAAAGTGGACGATTCAATGGAGATTTCCATTGTTAAGGGCAGACACCCTGTTATCGAAGAAATGATCTCAGGAGGCCTGTTTATCCCTAATGACACATATCTAAATGACAAGGACTCCAGTTTATTACTAATTACTGGTCCAAATATGGCCGGTAAATCAACATATATGAGACAGACTGCACTTCTAGTGCTAATGGCTCAAGCTGGATGTTTCATTCCGTGTGAAAGTGCACATATCGGCGTAGTAGATAGAATCTTTACTAGAATCGGTGCATCCGACAATCTAGCTCAGGGACAGTCTACATTCTACGTCGAAATGAGCGAATTATCATATATTTTAAATTCTGCCGGTCCAAGAAGCTTGATTATCCTAGACGAAATCGGTAGAGGGACAAGCACTTACGATGGTCTTTCCATCGCATGGGCAGCTGCAGAATACCTATGTAACGAAAATATTCAAATTAGAACACTTTTCGCTACTCACTATCACGAACTTACTGTTCTTGAAGAAAGTCATCCAGGCGTCAAGAATCTAAATGTTGATGTCTCCGAAGATGACGGCAATATCATTTTCCTTCATAAAATCGTTGAAGGATCTGCAAGCCGAAGCTACGGTATTCACGTTGCAAAGCTTGCTGGAATACCAAATAAGCTTTTAGATAGAGCAAACGATAAACTAGCGGAGCTTGAAAGAGGCGAACATCACGAAGTAGCATCAAAACCTTCTGTTCTTAAGGAAACAGAAGAAGAGATGCAGATTTCAATGTTCATGCCGTTTATGGAAAATCCGGTCGTGGACAAGCTAAAAGCTTTAGATTTAATGGAAATCACGCCTTCACAGGCAATCAAAATATTAGAAGAACTAAAGGAATCAATAGATGATTAGAATTTTAGACAAACAGATAGCTGATAAGATAGCTGCCGGAGAAGTCATCGAACGTCCGGTATCCATAATCAAAGAGCTAGTAGAAAATTCTATAGACGCAGGTGCAGACTCAATAGTTGTCGAAATCAAAAAGGGCGGCAAGTCTTATATTCGAGTTACAGACAACGGCTGTGGTATTGCAAGAGATGAGGTCGAAAAGGCCTTTCTTCGCCATGCAACAAGCAAGATTGAGACTGTAAAAGACCTTGAGTCTATTGGAACTTTAGGTTTTAGAGGTGAGGCTCTTGCTTCCGTTTGTGCGGTAACAAGAACAGAGCTTCTTACTAAAAGAGCAGAAGACAAGACGGGCACACGCCTTATAATCCATGGAGGCGAAATCATCTCCAACA
>JAFYLX010000092.1 GCA_017556895.1 Bacillota bacterium
GTACAAATATTAATAATATACTTATGCCTTTTCTCTTCATCCTATTTCCCTCTTTATACGTCAAGGAACTTTCTCATTGAAATGATACTTCCCCATGCGCCGATACTGATTCCAAGTGCAAGGAAGATAATAAGCATATTACCTGCCATATATCCAACGGAAATCAGTGGACATGATGTAATTGCAATTACCTGCGTTCCAATACCCGCAACAACTCTGCTGTATAACAGTGATACCATTACAGTTGAAATAATCGCCGCAAAGATACCGATTATGATGCCTTCTGCCATAAATGGTCCTCTGATGAACCAGTTAGTAGCACCTACGTATTTCATAATCTTAATCTCTTTGGAACGCGCAAATACAGTAAGCTTAATCGTATTTGAAACTACAACTACAGATACAATGATTAGGAATACCATCACAACGATAGCCCCAATCTGTAGGAAGCTAGTTACCTTTGTAAGTTTTTCTACAGTTTCTCTAAAGTACTGGACGTCTTCTACGCCATCTAGTGAAGCTGCAAAGGTTGATACAGCCTCCGCATTTTCTACAGAATCAACGCTTATCAAAATTGATGCCGGAAGTGGATTGTCACCTAAAGAATCAAGTAGATATGCGCTTTCGCCCCAACGTTGCTTCATGATATTAAGAGCATCGTCCTTGCTTCTGTAAGATACAGATTCCGCTTCGTCTAGAGACTGAATCTCTCCTATCAGGCCTTCAGCCTGTTCCATAGTCACTTCATCCTGAAGATATACTTCGATCTGGTCGTAATCTTGCTTAACTATTTCTGTGAAAAGGTTTAAATTAACTACGATTACGAAGAATATTCCAAGGATAAATAGCATAGCTAAAATTGAAAAAATAGAAGCCACACTCATTCCTCTATTTCTAAGAATCTGAGTGAAACCTTGTTTAATATTGTATAATAAACTATTCAAGTCCACTCACCTCCTCGATGATGTTATAAATACCTTCTTTATCTCGTACAATCTTGCCCTTTTCGATAGCGATAACTCGCTTCTTCATTCTGTCTACGATATCCTTGGCATGTGTTACCATTACGATAGTAGTTCCTCTAAGGTTAATCTGATCTAATAGGTCCATGATTTCAGCTGCTGTTTCAGGGTCTAGGTTACCTGTAGGCTCGTCTGCAATTAGTACCATAGGATTATTAACAATGGCTCTAGCAATAGCTACTCTCTGCTGTTCACCTGCAGAAAGTTCATCCGGATACTTATGAGCCTTATCTGTAATCCCAACTAAACTAAGAATTTGTGGAACCTGCTTACGAATCTGCTTCTTGCTCTTGTGTAAAACTTCCATGGCAAAGGCAACGTTTTCGAATACAGTCTTCTTTGGCAGAAGTCTGAAATCCTGGAAAACAGTCCCAACCTTTCTTCTAAGTACCGGAATTTCTCTATTGCTAAGCTTAGTGATATCCTTGCCATCCACAAAAATACTACCATTATCAGCTTCAATTTCTTTTAAGATAAGTTTAATGAAAGTGGATTTACCAGCTCCACTCGGTCCTACTAAAAAGACGAAGTCTCCCTTACTAATATCCACACTTATATCATCAAGGCCTATGTTTGTGCGATAAGTTTTGGTCACATGTTCGAATCTAATCATGTTTTCCCCTTTCTTGTGCCTTTATTTTACAAATACTAAAATATTATACTACATTTTGACCCCAAATGAAATAGTAAATGATGGCAAACTGTGTGTAGTTACTGTGATATTTGCCGCAACTTTTAATACAAAGACGCTATATATTCCGCAATGTTTTTAATGCTTATTTTTACATCTTCTCTAATAAATTTCGACTTTGCTAAGGGTCTGGCAAAGCGCTCCGCTTTATAAAAAGATTCCGCCGATTCAATAGGTATGATCGCATCAAATTTTATGCCCAAGTATTTCTCGATTGCTCTTTTCTCCTCCTCTTTACCCCTATTCAGCACCCAAAAAGTCTTGCCAGAAAAATATTCCTTTAGGTGGCCAGTGCTTTTCACAGAGGCTATCACCTTACTAGGCAGAGAATCCACCACGCAGATTATCAAGTCAAAAGATCTATAATCACAAGGGTCATCGTAAATTACATATCTTCCATTTAAGATCTGCCCTGCTTCATCTTGAGTTCCCCGTCTTATGCTATCTTCCCTAAAAATCCAATTTACATTGTGCTGCACATTTAGTCTTTTTCTATGGTGCTCACCACCGAGAGATAACAGGTCTGAAATCCGCGGTTCTTCCTTGAAATTGCTAGTTCTGGGACTTTCCACAAAAGCCACTCCATCCACGATTTCTGCAAGAAAAAGTGCCAGCGATGAAGCGATGAAAGTAACACCGGCTCCTCGGCATCCACCTGTAACGCAAATCTTTTTCATTTGTCATACCCCTTTTACTACCCTACTAAAATACTACACCCATCAATTTTTAAAGCAAAGCACAAAAAAGAAAAAGTCCCAAAATAGGGACTTAATTGTAAGTTTTTAGCGTTTTTTGTAATTTCACCCGATTCAATATTTCGATATGAGTTCAATACTGTCAGGTAAAACTTCTAACTCCGCCAAAGCGACAGCATAAGGATATGTCGTAACCTGAGACTGCGCTACACCTTCCTCCGGCTCACCAAATAAAGCCTCAACCTTCAAGTTGGTTTTTCCATTGTCTTTTTCGATCGTCATTTTTTCAATAGAAACGCTGTATCCTGAAGTAGGTTTTTCACCTCTTGTAACTACTACATATATTTTTCCATCCACCAAGCAACCAAGGGCTCTTTCTAATTCTCTATATTCAGGAATTACTTCCGTGTCTATCGCCTTTGGTATTTCCTCTTTAGAGACAGTCTCAAAATTCACATTCTTTCCACCGCTAAAATCAAATAATCCACGTCCCAAAATCATCCAAAGCAAAGCACCTATGATAATGATGACGCCAATAGTTAAAGCAGTCTTTTTTGAAGGCATTTTGAGCCATTTTCTATCTTTACTCATCAAAAAACTCCTCTCCCACATAAGTTTCATAACATCTTATGTGGAAAAGGAGTCAATTATTATAAGTTTACACCAAATATGTAATTATACTAAGGACTTAGCTGCCTTTACGATATCAGCCGCTGTCATTCCGTATTTAGCCTTTAATTCGTCTGGCTTGCCGGATTCACCGAATGTATCCTTTTGTCCAACCATAGCCATCTTAACTGGGTGCTTGCAGCATAAAACTTCTGCTACTGCACTTCCTAAACCTCCGATTACGGAATGTTCTTCTGCTGTCACGATAGGGCCAACTTCTGCTGCTTCAAGAAGAATTTCTTCATCAAGAGGCTTAATTGTATGCATATCGATTACGCCAACTTCGATGCCTTCTTTAGCTAATTCTTCAGCAGCAGCCATCGCTTCGCTAACCATAATACCAGTAGCAACAACTGTTAAATCCTTGCCCCTACGAAGCCAGTTGCCCTTGCCTAGCTTGATATCAGCGCCTTCTTCATAGAATACAGGAACTGCTGCTCTGCCAAGTCTAACATAACAAGGTCCGTCGAATTCAACAACCTGCTTCATAAGTTCAGTTGCAGAAACACCGTCGCATGGGTTAACAACAACCATTCCTGGGATTGTTCTCATTAAAGCAATATCTTCAAAAGTCTGATGGCTAGCGCCGTCTTCGCCTACAGTGATACCTGCATGCGTAGCACAAACCTTAACGTTTGCACGTGTATATCCAATGGAGTTACGAATAATTTCAAAAGCTCTGCCTGCTGCAAACATAGCAAATGTACTTGCACATACAGTCTTGCCGGAAAGAGCAAGTCCACAAGCAGCCGCATATAAGTTCTGTTCCGCGATACCCATATTGAAGAATCTTTCTGGGTATGCCTTTGCAAATTCAGCAGTCATAGTGGATTTTGAAAGGTCAGCATCCATTACAACTAAATTTGGATTATCCTTACCAATTTCTACCAAGGCTTTGCCGTAAGCCTGTCTTGTTGCCATTTTTTCTGCCATTATAGTGCTCCCCCTAGTTCTTCAACTGCCTGTTTCATCTGTTCATCGTTTGGTGCCTTACCATGCCAGCCTGCTTCGTCTGCCATGAAGGAAACACCCTGTCCCTTATGAGTCTTTGCAATGATAGCTGTTGGCTTTCCTTTGCATTCTCTTGCTTTGTCGAAAGCGTCAAAAATCTGCTGGAAGTCATGTCCATCGATTTCGATTACGTTAAAGCCGAAGGATTCGAATTTCTTATCGATTGGCTTAACTGTGATAACATCATCGTTGTTACCGTCGATCTGAAGACCGTTCCAGTCTACGATTACGCAAAGGTTGTCTAGCTTGTAATGGCCAGATGCCATAGCAGCTTCCCAGATTAAACCTTCCTGTAATTCGCCGTCACCTAGTAATGTATAGATTCTACCAGGATCATTGTCTAGCTTGTTTGCTAATGCCATACCAACGCATACAGCAAACCCCTGTCCTAGTGAACCTGTTGACATCTCAACTCCAGGAACTTTATCTCTGTTTGGATGTCCCTGAAGATAGCTTCCAAGTTTTCTTAAAGTCACTAAATCTTCTACTGGGAAATAGCCTCTTTCAGCTAGAGCTGCGTACTGTACAGGGGCAGCATGTCCTTTGGAAAGGACAAATTTATCTCTACCTTTCATGTCTGGGTCTTTCGGGTCAATATTCATTTCTTTGAAGTATAGAGCTGTAACAATGTCTGCCGCAGAAAGGGAACCACCTGGGTGTCCTGAACCTGCACTATGTACCTGCTTAACAATGTCTACTCTTATTTGAGAAGCGATTTTCTGATACTCTTTAAAATCCATTACGTTCCTCCAATATTGTTATATATTTTAGGGGAGTCTACATGGCTCCCCTTATTTAACTAATTCTATTCTAATGGGTTTCAAACAAATTTGCAATTCCTAAACTAACACTTAACGCTTTTTCTACATCAGGAATTTGATTTTCGTTAAGCGCCCCTATCCTTTCTTTTAATCTCTGCTTATCTATAGTCCTA
>JAFYLX010000011.1 GCA_017556895.1 Bacillota bacterium
AAACGACACTTACGAACAGCTTAATGCGGACTACTTTGGACCTGCAATGGGCAAAGACGAATATATCAAATACGAATGGTCAAGAATCCCTCACTTCTACCGTGGATTCTACGTTTACCAGTACGCTACAGGTTACTCCGCGTCAACTGCAATCAGCTCCAAGATTTTAAACGAAGGAACTAAAGCTCGCGACAACTATATCGAGTTCCTAAAGAGCGGCTCATCCAACTATCCTGTCGAACTTCTAAAGATTGCAGGCGTTGATATGGCTTCACCTGAGCCTGTTAAGATGGCTATGGAAACTTTCAAAAACCTTGTTGATGAATTCGAAAAATTAATGTAATATCATAGCTATGGAAAAGAGAATTTTTATATATACAAACAACACTGAGATGTCTCAGTCAATAGAAAAAACATTAAGAAAGAAGCTTCTTAAGACGGATTTAAGGGTATTCGACGATTACGAGCCTGAAAACACTGATTTAATCATCTGCATCGGTGGTGACGGCACACTTTTAAGACTAGTTCAAGAATACAACTTCCCGAAGACTCCTATCGTAGGTATCAATACGGGACACCTAGGTTTCTTCCAGGAAATCCTTCCTGAAAAAATAGATGATTTCATCTTCTTATACAATCAGGAAAAGTACAGCATCCAGGGTCTAAACGGCGTAACTGCTTATGTTAAGACTGACGGCTGCACCAAGAAGCACACTGCACTTAATGAAATCACGGTAAAAGGTCTTATGACTCACCCTGTTCACCTAAACATCTCCATCAATAACAGTTTTATTGAGAGATTCTCAGGTGACGGCTTATGCGTATCCAGTCCTGCCGGCAGTACTGCATACAACTATGCCCTTGGTGGTAGCATCGTTGACCCTAGACTTAACCTACTTCAGGTTACTCCTATCGCTCCGATGCAAAACGTTGCATATAGATCCTTTACTTCCAGCATTCTGTTACCGTCAAACGACAAACTATCTGTAATCCCTTGCAGTGCTAACAACAGAACTTTATCTGTTATCTATGACGGTATGATCACAGAATACGACAACGTTGAAGAAATCTCAATTTATCTATCCCGCAAGAAAATCAATCTAATCAGATTCGACGACTACCAGTTCTGGGAAAAGGTAAAAAGCAAATTCTTATAGCAAATATGGCCGCGCTCAAGTCGCGGCCTAAAATTATATTGCACTAGGCTCTCGCCTGGACGCGTCGCCTAAATATGACATAAAAGGACTTATAAATGACAGAGTTTAATTACATAGTAACTGAAAAAGACAAAAATCTAACGGTTAAGGACCTATTGAAGCGTGAATTCCGCTTCTCCTCTCGCCTTATGACTAAGCTAAAACAGCAGGATTTGCTTAGTTTAAACGGAAATCCCGTTCGCGGATGGATGACACCCGAAATTGGCGACAAGTTAACCGTAACACTTCCAGAGGAAACTTGCGATTTTCCGCCTGAAGACATCCCTATCAGCGTTGTTTTCGAGGATAAAGACCTGCTTGTTATCAATAAACAGCCAGGTTTCGTGGTTCATCCTACTAAGGGCAAGCCTTACCACACAATCGCAAATGGACTTATGAAGAAAATGTTAGACGAAGGGCAGACTTACAAGATTAGATTTGCCAATCGTCTAGATATGAACACTTCCGGCCTTCTTGTTATCGCTAAGAATGGCTTCACTCAGGACCACATCGTCAAGCAGATGAAGGTGGATCACATTAAGAAGAGATATATGGCCATCGTAGACGGCATTATGGAAGAAGACGAAGGCACTATCAATAAGCCAATCGGTAGACCTGACCCTAACGAAGTTGAAAGATGGATATTACCTGTAGAAGACGGCGGATACGACTCCATCACCCACTACAAGGTTAGAGAAAGATACGAATCCGGTTATACCCTAGTAGAACTTAGACTAGAAACAGGAAGAACTCACCAAATCAGAGTCCACCTAGCATCTATCGGACACCCTATCACAGGTGACCATCTGTATAACAACGGAGATCCATTCTTATATAGACAGCTTCACGGAGACTTTAGAAGAATCGAAGGTGCAGATGAAGTTCCTACTTCAAAATACATAGACAGACAGGCACTTCATGCTTATAGCCTGACTTTCACGCATCCTGTTACCGGCGAGACTCTAGACCTAGAGGCACCACTACCACAGGACATGCTAGATTTAATTGAAAAAGTTAAAAACCTATAGAAACACAAAATCCGACTGAATCATCAGTCGGATTTTTACTTTTATATTAGTCAAATTATCCAAAACGCACTTTTTTCTCCCACTCACTATTTTGAAGCTGTCTCACGGAGAATAATTTCAATTTTTATTCTCCCATCCACAATATATGCTACATAATAGGAGAAAATACATTAAAAATACGGATAAAACAAGGCAACAGTCGGTATCAAACATATAAAAAACATTGAATTTCATGTTTTTTCTCCATGAGATTGTTTCAATAACAAAATGGGAGAAAAAAATGAGAAACGTTCTCCCACCACCCATTTAAGTAGTACGATTAGGAGAAGCTACAGATTGAATCATAATTTCCATCACTAAACCGTACCTAAAAGTAGACATTCAAGTCTATAAAGCTTTCTTTGCCTCTTCGATATACTCCTTCACGAGTTCAACGTCTGAAACTAGGATGAACTTATCCCCTCTCATTAGGAAGTCGCCCTGGCTCCATCCAGTCATTACAACAACCCATCCGTCTTCGCTGACATCAAGGGAGTATTTTACAGCATCCTCTCTATAAGGGACGATTGTAATATCCTTATCAGGGGAAATATACTGCATAATGTCTTTGCAAACTTCTTCAGTAGTTTCTTCAAGGCTTCCTACGTCTTCAGTTAAGACTACCTTGCTGGCAAGTCTATTGGCGAAGTCACCTAATACAGGTCTTCTGTTATATGATCTACCTGCAACGCTGCCAAACATGTATAGGATCTTGCGATCAGGATATGCCTCTAAAATCGTATCGAATAGAACCTTGCAGCTGATATCGTTGTGTGCGTAGTCGATAACTACCTTAACGTCCTTGTTAGGAAGCTCAAATACTTCCATTCTTCCTGGAACCTTAACATTTGCTAGCCCTTCCTTGATGTTTTCAAATGGAATTCCAAGGGATCTAGTAATTGCAATGGCACCAAGAGCATTAGACATATTGAACTTACCGCCGATGCTTACGTCAATATGATGTTTTTCGCCTTCACATTCTAGCGTAAAATGAAGTGAATCTACGTCTGCCTCAACATCATAACCGTAATAATCAGCTCTAGGTTTAGTACCGAAAGTAACAGTCTTCTTACACTTTTCAGCAGATAATCTCTTAATTCTATTTAGATACTCTTCTTCCATGTCATCGCAAATACATGCAATCTCGCACTGGTCGAAGATGATTGCCTTTGAGTCCAAGTAATCGTCCATAGTCGGGTGCTCGGAATCTGAAATATGGTCTTCTCCGATGTTGATAAATGCACCTACTTTGTAATCCAATGCAGAAGTTCTTAGGAACTTAAGGGCCTGAGAAGATACCTCCATAGTTAAGTACTTGCAGCCATTGTCTACACAAGTATTTAAAAGGCTATGAAGCTCGAAAGTCTCAGGAGTTGTAAGGTTGTTGCTCTTATCAGTGTGAGCACCATCAAAAGTGTAAACCCCTGTGATTAAGCCAGGTCTAACATATTCTTTTTCTCTACAGTAGGATTCTAGAATCGCATTCACGAAGAAAGTAGTTGTAGTCTTGCCCTTCGTTCCTGTAATTCCAACTAAATTGATGTTTTCGTTCCATACTTCGTCATAGAAGAATCTTCCCACTTCTGATAGAACCTTTCTCATGTTTTTTACAACGATGTAAGGCTTTGTATCGTCGATTACTCTCTCACCAATATAGCAGAAAGCGCCTTTTTCTATGGCAGACTGAAGGTATTCGTTCTTAAAATGTACGCCTTTGCACACGAAGAGAGTGTTTGCCTGAACGTCCATTGAGTTGTAGGAAATATACTCAACGTCTCTAGCAAGGGTTTCCTCTTCTAAGTTATGTTCTATAATCAAGTTATGGCTTTCTAGCATCTGAAGAAAGTCATTTAGTCTCTTGTATCTCATTAATTTGACCTCTTTCGTTCATAGGTTTATATAGTTTTCATACTGGTTTATTATACAATATTTATTCCATTTCTGCGATAGTATTTTCTAGTAATTTGCTCACCTCTGTGAAATTCATGTTAGGAATATACATATCTTCAACTAACATATGAGTCTTTTTTGCTTTCGCTAGATTAACGAAAGTCTTATTTAACAGAATATCGAATTCATCACGAAGAGAAGATATAAGATCTCTATTCTTTTCCATCTTAAAGGAGTTCATGTAATCTGCCATATCAACCAATATTATTTCTCTGTCATTTTCCCAAAGGTCCGATATTTCCCAAGGGTCGATGTCATGTAGGTCGTTCATAGTTACATAGGCTGTCTTTA
>JAFYLX010000093.1 GCA_017556895.1 Bacillota bacterium
ATACACTTTGTGCATACGTTAGCTCTTCTTACTGTGCCGTTTTCTTCAGCGATTCTTACAGTCTGGATATTAGCATTCCATTTTCTTCTTGTGTGTCTCATGGAATGGGAAACATTGTTACCAGATGTCTGACCCTTACCACAAATTTCGCACTTTCTTGACATTTACCGCACCTCCTCTTAGTATATTAAGCATGCTTTGCAATTTCTTCGATAAATAAATCTGTTTGTCCGCACTCGAACAAATGATAGTATATCACAACAGCTCATCAAGTTCAAGCACTTTTTTAGTAATTTATATATATTTTTCAGCTAAAATTACTTCTTTTTTATCACGTGTAAGATTCATATCGATAACCCTCTGATTCTTGCTTCCGCGGAATAAAAGCGTTAAATCCCTTTCCTCTTGCACGTATCTGCCATCTACCAATAGGTCTAAAATTGACAACAATTTATTAACCCATTCATCATTTAAGGCTATAAGTTCTTCATAAGTGTAGCCGCTATAGGCCATTAAATTAAGGTTACGCTTCTTTAGTTCTACCCCT
The DNA here is from genome assembly GCA_017556895.1 of Bacillota bacterium. The sequence goes on from JAFYLX010000093.1 coordinate 548, forward strand.
AGCTCATAGAAAGCTTTTGGCTGGCAGAAAGGCTCTCCGCCACTAAATGTAACACCATCAAGTAATGGATTAGCATCTACCGCTGCTATGATTTTTTCTAGTTCGCAATCATATCCACCCTCAAAATCGTGAGTAGCCGGATTGTGACATCCCGGGCATCCGTGAGGACATCCCTGGCAAAACACAGCAAATCTAAATCCTGGGCCGTCCACGATTGATTCGCGGACAACCCCGGCAATTCTTATTGTATTACAGTTGTTCAAGTCCTGATGCAACATCATGCTTTACTCTATCTCTTTCTTCTGCTGATTTAGCATTGTTCCAGTGATCCATAGTACCTACTAGGTAACCAGTAATTCTACGGATTCTTTCGAAACCAACATCTCCCTCTTCTTCTGTTCTACCACAAAGAGGACATTCGTTATCGATAATACCTGTATAACCACAGCATGGGTCTCTGTCTACAGGGTGGTTGATGGAACCGTAACCGATACCTACTTCTTTCATGTGTCTTACAATCTTTTCGAAGGCGTCTAGGTTCTTTAGAGGGTCCCCATCAAGTTCGATATATGAAATGTGACCACCGTTTGTAAGCTCATGATAAGGAGCTTCGATTGATAATTTATCAAAAGCGTTAATTGGGTAGTATACAGGAACATGGAAACTGTTTGTATAGTATTCTCTGTCTGTAACTCCAGGAATAACGCCGTATTTTTCTCTGTCGATTCTTACAAATCTTCCGGAAAGGCCTTCAGCCGGAGTAGCGATTAAGGACCAGTTTAGACCTTCTTTTCTAGCCTTCTCGTCCATTCTCTTTCTCATATAGCCAACGATTTCCTGACCTAGGATCTGTGCTTCCTTAGATTCACCGTGGTGCTTACCAGTTAATGCCTTTAGACATTCAGCAAGACCGATGAAACCGATAGTTAGAGTACCGTGCTTGATTACTTCTTCGATTGTATCATCCGGACCAAGCTTTTCGGAATCCATCCAAATTCCCTGTCCCATTAAGAATGGGAAGTTTCTAACTTTCTTGCTGGACTGAATCTTAAATCTATCATAAAGCTGATCGCAAGTTAAGTCGATCATGTGGTCAAGGCCTTCGAAGAACATGTCTAAATCGCCCTTCGCCTTGATAGCAAGTCTTGGAAGGTTGATGGAAGTAAAGCTTAAGTTACCTCTTCCGTTAACAACTTCTCTTGATGGATCATGGAAGTTACCGATTACTCTTGTTCTACATCCCATGTAAGCACATTCTGTTGCAGGGTTACCTTCTTCTAGGTACTGCTTGTTGAATGGTGCATCAAGGAATGAGAAGTTAGGGAATAATCTCTTCGCGGAAACCTTGCAAGCCATCTTGAATAAGTCGTAGTTAGGATCTTCCGGATTGAAGGAAACGCCTTCCTTAACCTTAAAGATCTGGATTGGGAAGATTGGAGTTTCGCCGTTGCCAAGACCTTCTTCTGTAGCTCTTAATACGGATTCCATAACTAATCTTCCTTCTGGGGAAGTGTCTGTACCGTAGTTAATTGAGCTGAAAGGAACCTGCGCGCCTGCTCTGGAATGCATTGTATTTAGGTTGTGAATAAATGCTTCCATTGCCTGGTGTGTCTTTCTTCTAATTTCCTTATTAGCGTACTTAACAGCCTTTTCCTGAATCTTAAGAGCCTCTTCTTCAGAGATGTGCTTCTTTAATTCTTCAAGTTCAAGCTCCTGATAGTTATTGTCCCAAGCCATGCACGGACATACGCCGTGTTCAGCTTCAATTTTCTTACCAAATTCCTTAACCATTTCTACGCCGTCTTCCATATCGTGTAGAATGTTAAGCATCTTACCAACGTTCATCCAGTACATCTTCTTGTAAGACTTACGTACGCCAGGAGCCATACCATAATCGAAGTTAGGTACGGACTGACCACCGTGCTGGTCGTTCTGGTTGGACTGAATAGCGATACAAGCAAGTGCTGCATAGCTTTCGATGTCGTTTGGTTCTCTTAAGTGACCGTGTCCAGTGGAGAAACCACCCTTTAATAATTCAACAAGGTCAATCTGACAGCATGTCATAGTTAATGTATAGAAGTCCATATCGTGAATATGGATATCGCCATTTTCGTGAGCCTTAGTGTGCTTAGGGTCGATTACATACATCTTGTAGAATTCCTTTGCACCTTCTGAACCGTACTTAAGCATTGTACCCATAGCAGTATTGCCATCGATGTTAGCGTTTTCACGCTTAACTTCGTTTTCCTTAGCATCCTTGAAAGTAAGGTCTTCGTAAATCTTCATTAACTTAGTGTTCATGTCACGAGCTCTAGTACGTTCTGCTCTATATAGGATGTACTCTTTAGCTGTTCTAGCGTGACCGTTTTCGATTAAGATTTTTTCTACAGCGTCCTGAATCTGTTCTACAGATGGTGTAGGTGTATGTAAAATTTCTGATAAATATAGCTCTGTCTGTCTTGCAAGATACTTAGCCATATCCTTATCCTTACCGCCAAGAACCTGCGCTGCTTTAAAAATGGCTTCTGCGATCTTGTCTACATCGTATTCAACCATTCTACCGTCTCTCTTTATGATCTTCTTAATAGTAGTCATGAGTACTCCTTCCTTTATGTTCTGCACTTATTCCAAAATACTTGTCTTCTTCAACTAAATATAACTAAAAATTTTCATTTAAATTAACAATAAAAATAACTAAAGGCAACACTATATATTGTGTCGCCTTATAAATATACCACAAATTATGAGTATGTCAATCAAAAACCTTGACATTTTCTTATTATCTTATTTTGTAATTTTTACCACTATTTATAATACTCGTCTCTAAGCATTGACATTAGGCAAAGATCAACGTATTTGCCGTTTTTCTTTCCACAATTTCGCATAGTTCCTTCAGGTACAAACCCCACTTTTTTGTATAGGGAATTAGCAATTACGTTGTCAGAAAAGTGATCTAGCGTCACCCTCTGGCACTTCATTTCGTCGAAGGACCACTTAAGGGCTAGCCTTAAGGCCTCCTCACCGTATCCTTTTCCCCTTAATGCAGGATCCGCAATATAGATTCTAGAAATATCCAGTGAATCGTAGTGGTCATTGATGTTGCTGATATAAATACGCCCAACAGCCTCACCTGTCTCCTTTAGACAAATTGTAAACTCCTTTTGAGTATCATCATTTTCGCGTTCGAAATGTTCCCTAACGATTTCTTCATATTCTCTTCCATCGCTAATAGTAAAGAAAGTAGTAACAGCAGGGTCTACTTCCCACTTCGCGAATAAAGCACAATCCTCAAAATTAGTATCTCTTAAAATTAATCTGCTATTTGTCATAATAACCACCTATATATAGTAGTACATTTTTTTCATATTCTTCTTACTAAAATATGAATTTTTGATGAACTACTGTTATTCCTTTTTAGTTTATGCTATTATATTATATATTTTTATGTGGTAAAATCAAATACCTTAATAAGGATAAAGGGGAAAAAAATGAAAAATAAAAAGAAACTAATTGCGATTATCATAGCTGCACTAGTTGTAGTGGCACTTGTAGTCGCTGGCATATTCGTATTTGTTCTAGGCGGAGAAGATGAACCTACGCTACAGGAGACTATCGAAAACAGAGCGGATTCCTACAAGACTGACTTTGAGGATTCAATGGCGCAGATGACTGATCAGGCTTCCGTTACTAAGTACCTAGTAAACTGGGCGGAAAACAAGGGTATCGATGTCGAAACAGACTACAACAATAACGTAATCTACTCCTTGAAAGCTTCAGAAGGTTTAGAAGACAGAAAACCGTCTGTTATCCTTTGTGGATACGACTATTCTTCTATCGAGTCTTATACAAACAGCATCGTTTGTGCACTTACTCTTGCTAGAGACGACAATCCTCACGGCGAGTACAAGATTATCTTCGTTTCCGAAGAAAATGGTAACAAAGATGCAGCTCACAACATTCCAGAGGAATATTTGGAAGAAGCAAACGAAGTATTCTACCTAGGTAATGACTCAGCATCAAAGATTGTTGATACATCTGCTGGCATAGTAAGCTATCAGTTCACTAACGAAATCGAAACTATGAGCCCTTCATACAACAAGGCTTATAAAGTTAGCATCACAGGAATCCCTGCTCAGGCCATCACAAGCAAGTCAGTATCTGCACCTAACCCAATCAAGTTATTAGGTAACTTACTTGCAAACTTCAAGTCCAAGTCCGTATTATTCGACCTAGTTGAGTTTACAGGCGGCGACAACCCTAGTATGACTCCAAGCGAGGCTTCCATCACTATCGTAGTAGCGGAAGACGTATCTTCAAAAGTTGAGACTAGACTCGACAGCGCAATCGAATCCTTCAACGATAAGTATGCCGAAAGCTATCCTGAAGCAACTTACACATACGAAGTGGTTGATATGCCATACGAGGTAATCGAATCAGACGTTACAGAAAGCCTAATCAGCTTACTATATACTGCACCAAACGGAGTTTATTTCAAAGACGACGATAAGAATGTGACTGCATTCTCCTGCATCACTGCTATCGACTATACATCCGGAACAGGGAGCATATATTGCAGCGGGCAGTACGGTAACTGAAGATGTGGAAGGGGATGCATTATTCATTGCTCGTGCAAAAGGCACTAAGAAGCCTGATTGGGTTTCTGCTAAGGGTATTTTGAACAAGAAAAAATAGTTTAGTCACAAAATTTTAGTCACAAAATTAATTTAGTTTTTTATTTAAGAAGGCGAGGTAAACAAATTGAAAAGCGGAAATTATGCTGATTACAAAATCTTTGCA
>JAFYLX010000094.1 GCA_017556895.1 Bacillota bacterium
AATAAAATATGGCTGGCGATTTCTGCCTCTGCCGGAACTTCTCTAAGTGTTTTGATGTGCATCTTTGAAAGTTTCATTCTTTGCTTCTCCTCTAACCTCTATTTAGTATACAAACTGCTTCTGCAGCAATTCCCTCTTCTCGGCCTACAAACCCCAGTTTTTCTGTAGTAGTGGCCTTAACATTTACGGCACCTATAGGGATATTTAGAGCCTCTGCGATATTCTCTCTCATCTGTCCGATGTAAGGGAGCATCTTTGGCTTCTGTGCCATAATAGTTACATCGCAGTTGCCGAGAGTGTATCCTTCCTCCGCGATGAACTGGTTTACATATTCAAGTAGCTTAATGCTAGAAATGCCTTTGTATTTTGGATCTGTGTCCGGAAAATGCTTGCCGATATCTCCAAGAGCCGCAGCCCCAAGCATAGCATCCATAAGCGCATGAAGCGCTACGTCCGCATCAGAGTGTCCTAGCAGTCCTCTATCAAAAGGAATGTCTACTCCGCATACGATGCATTTTCGTCCCTCCACCAAGCGGTGGACGTCAAATCCTGTTCCAACTCTTACTTCCACAGGCATGTCCTCCTTGGTAGTAATCTTTATATTTCGATAGTCGCCTTCTGAAACGGCAACCTCTTTTCCCATTCTATCTACAAGACCGGCATCGTCCGTGCCATAAAAACCATCTTCGAATGCCTTGCGAAAAGCCTCTTTTATCAAGGAAACCTCAAACCCTTGAGGCGTCTGCACACTGTATAGTTCGCTGCGCTTTAGGGTCTTACCGCCTTCATCTGTCTGCTGCCTGATTGTATCCTTTACCGGTACTGCAGCCACCGCCGCGCCCACTTTAGATACATCCTCTAAGACATTTAAGATAACCTTCTCTGTTATGTAAGGCCTTGCACCATCGTGGATTAAAACGTAGCCGTCTTCCACCAGTTTCAGTGCATTGTTAACGGAGTCTTGTCTCTCCTTGCCGCCTTCTACGACAGCCTTTAGCTTTGTTATCCCGGCGCATAAACCTTTGCAAACCTCGACAAACTCGGCCCCAGAAACCACGATAATCTGGTCTATAAAGTCCGCCTTCTCAAAGGGCAGAATTGCTTTTTCTAAAATAGTCTTGCTTCCAATCTTTAAGAACTGCTTGGGAAGGGAAGCTCCCATTCGGCTCCCCTTGCCCGCTGCAGTAACGATTGCTGTAACTTTTTTATCCTTATACATAAGTTCTCCTTAAGCTGTCACTTTGCCAAAGATCATTCTGCCGGCCGCTGTCTGAAGTACGCTTGTAACGATTATTTCGACAGTCTGACCTATCATTCTACGACCGTTTTCTACGACAATCATAGTACCATCATCAAGGTAAGCAACCGCCTGATTCTGATCCTTGCCCTGTTTAATAAGGCTAACAGTCATGCTTTCGCCAGGTATAACCATAGGCTTCATAGCGTTTGCAAGCTCGTTGATGTTAAGCACAGGAACTTCTTTGATTGTAGCTACTTTATTTAAGTTAAAGTCGTTAGTAACAACCTTTCCCTTAATCATCTGAGCAAGCTTTAGTAGCTTGATGTCTACCTCAGGAATCTCAGCTAAGGACTTGTCGCCGTCAGAGTTATAAATTTCGATTCCATACTCTTCTTGAATCTTGTTTAGGACGTCTAAACCACGTCTTCCCTTAGTGCGTTTAAGTGCATCTGAGGAGTCCGCAATATGTCTTAACTCGTGAAGAACAAACTCAGGAATAACGATAGGACCCTCTAAGAATCCCGTCTTCATTATCTCTAGCACTCTGCCGTCGATGATAACACTAGTATCTAAAATCTTAGGTACTCTCTGTTTCTTCTTATCCTTCTCGGAATAGGCATAAGGGTTATCTTCCTTCTTTTCGCCTTTGGCCGGCGCCTGAACCATCTTGGAGAAGGCTTGACTTATGATTTCTGAACCCTTCTTAGTTCCTATTACAACCCCAAGGAATCCCAAAATTACATATATAGCGATTGTTAACGTAACATAGATTGCGTTTGAAACGATGTCTTGGTAAATTTTTGTAAGTAAGAATGCAATTATAAGTCCGATTATTAAACCAATCACACCTGCAAGTAAATCGCTGCTGGAAACACTCTTAAGGTCATTGCCTATGCCTTCGGCCATCTTGTTGCCTTGCCTGCTAAGGACCGGTGCGATACTGTAAAAAATAAAGCTAAAAATGATTACGAATAAAATTGACATACATATTTCTTCGCCACCGGAGAGTTGTGCATAGGGTGAATTCTCGCCTTCAACTTCTCTAATAATGAACTGTACCAGCTGAAAGGCCTCAAATCCTATCAATGCACCAAACAAGGTAAAAATTCCATTAAATAGTTTTTTAAACATTCTCTTTCCTCCTTTCCCCTAGAATTGATTGTGATAGGTATATTATTAAATTAACCAATAAATTAAACGGCTTCTTCTACTATTTTGACTGCTTCTTTTTCGGAAATATCGCAAGACAAAATAATCTCGCTAATGAGAATCTGTCGTGCGTTTGCGAGCGTCTTGGCCTCTCCTGCGGAAAGGCTTTTGACACGGTTTACCCTCATTAAATTTCGTACGACCTCTGCGACTTTTAGGATATCTCCTGTTTTAAGCTTATCCATGTTCTCACGATGTCTTCGATTCCAGTTAGGGTCCATATGTGTACTTTCAAGCTTAAGAATCTCGATGGCCTCTAGCGCAACGGACTTGTCCACTATCGTTCTAATACCAACGGATTCTCCAGATTCCACAGGAATCATCACGCTCATGTCCCCTGATGGTAACTCGAGGATGTAGTATTGTTTAATCTCCCCGAGAATCTTCTTTTCTTCAATCTTACGTATTATTCCGGCCCCGTGCATTGGGTGGACGATCTTGCTACCTATTTCAAACATGACACACGTCCTCCATCTTATACCTATACAGAATATAGTATAAAAGATAATAAGGCTAGATGTCAATCGGCAGGCATGAACTCCCAACCTTTTGAACGGAGGGAAGCAGCGTTGCTCTTAGGTGCAGATGCTCCGTAAACTGCAGGAAGATCTGACATTGCC
>JAFYLX010000012.1 GCA_017556895.1 Bacillota bacterium
GAATTCTGTGCATTATGGTTACTTGGCGCTGTATTAATCGCTATCGTAAACAAGATGCCAGAAAAGGTATTCGTTAAGACTTTCGCAGGTGGTGCTGCTGACTTAATGTCCGTTATCCTTGTATTATCCGTTTCCAGAGGTATTGGCGTATTCATGGGTGACAAGTACTCTGGTATGTCCATCACATTCATCTACTGGTTACAGGATTTATTAACAGGTGTTCCTCTATGGGCATTCGTAGTTGCTGCAATCGCTGTATACTTAATGATTGCTCTATTCTTACAGTCAACATCCGGTGTTGCTGGTATCACAATGCCAATCTTTGGTGCGATCGCATTAGCATTATTCTCATCCACAGCTGCTGGTGGTATTGCTGGTCAGGTATTACTAATCTCCGCATTCACTTGTGGTGTAAACTTCATCTGCGGTATCTACCCAGAAGCAACAAACATGGCTATGTGTGAAATGACAGGTACATCCTACCCTACATACTTAAAGACTATGTTAAAGACATTAATTCCTATGTTAGTAGTAGCTGCTATCATCATCTCCGTAGCTCCATACATTGGTTTAGTATAATAGCTAACAATTACAAAAATATGAGGTTCGTTTAATACGAACCTCTTTTTTTATTTTTGGGAGGACTTTGTGCCCTAAAACGTTGGAAAATACATATTTATATGTTATAATAAACTGTTAAAATATGCTTTTAAGAAAGGGAAGATTATCATGCTATTTAAGAAAATTACGATTTTAGACGAGAATTTAGAGATTAGACATAATATGCACGTTGTTACTGAAGGTGATAGAATCAAATATATCGGAGAAGATAGACCAGAAGGTTATTTCGACAGAGAATATGATGGTAAAGGCAGACTATTAATGCCTGGTTTCTATAATGCTCATGCACATTCACCAATGTCACTTATGAGAGGATATGGCGAAAATCTTGCATTATCCGATTGGCTAAATACTAAAATTTTCCCATTTGAAGATAAATTAGATGGCAATGCTGTTTACTGGGGAACAATGCTTTCTTATGCTGAATCCTTAAGATTTGGTATCGTTTCCTCCAGTGATATGTACTATTTCATGGATGAAATGGTTAAGGCCACAGCTGACAGTGGCATCAAAGGAAACCTTTCTAGATCTATAGTTCATTTTAGCGACAGCGATCCGTGGGAACTTCCTTCAATGCACGAAATGAAACGTACTTTTGAAGAATATCATAATACTTGTGATGGAAGAATAAAGATGGATATGAGTATCCATGCTGAATATACATCAAACCCAATCGCTGTTACTGCAGTGGCGGATTATGCAAAATCAGTTGGAGCAAACATGCAGGTTCACGTTTCTGAATCCAAGAGTGAACACGAAGAATGTAAAGGAAGACACGGAAAAACTCCTACAAAGTATTTCCTAGACTTAGGCCTTCTAGATGTTCCTACTACTTGCGCACATTGCATTTGGCTTGAAGATGAAGACTTTGATATCTTAAAAGAAAAAGGTGCGACAATCGCAGCAAATCCTATCAGTAATCTAAAGTTAGCTAGTGGCGTAAGTAATGTTCCAAAGATGTTAGAAAAAGGACTTAATGTTGCTATTGGTACAGACAGTACTGCAAGCAACAACAGCTTAAACTTTGTAGAAGAAATGAAAGTGTTCGCTACGGCATCAAAGATGTACTATGGAGATCCTAAGGCTGTTTCTCCAACACAGACACTATATGCTGCAACTAGAGCAGGGGCACTAAGCCAGGGAAGACTTGATTGCGGTATTTTAAAAGAAGGTGCTAAGGCAGACTTAATCGTTATGGACATAAGTGGTGTACATATGCACCCAATCCATGATTTAAAGAATAACCTAGTTTATTCTGCATCAGGATCAGACGTTAAGATGACAATGGTAGATGGTAAGGTTTTATATGAAGATGGAAACTTTATTACTATCGATATCGAAAGAACAATTTACGAAGCAGAAAAGGCTACAAAAAACATTTTAGCTCAGTTATAAAGAAAGGACATTAGATGTCAGGTAATAAAATTTTAAAGGGGACTGCTATCCTAGCGGTAGCAGGAATATTGGTTAAAGTGCTAGGAGCTATCTTCAAAATCCCACTAAATGCATTGATTGGGGTTGAAGGATTGGCATATTACAGTTATGCCTACCCGTTATATTCATTGTTGTTAGTTATAGCAACAGCGGGCTTACCTGTAGCAATTTCAAGATTAGTATCCGAAAAAATCGCGGTAAACGATTACAAGAGTGCACAGCGAGTATTTAGAATATCAAGATGGCTTATGTTTGGAGTGGGACTTGTATCATTCCTAATCTGCTTCTTTGGTGCGGAATTGATGGCAGAGCATGTGTATAAGGACCCGGGTGCAGTTTGGCCGATTAAGGCTATTGCTCCAGCATTAATCTTTGTTCCTGTAATGTCCTCATATAGAGGGTATTTCCAGGGCAGACAGAATATGAATCCTACAGCAATTTCTCAGTTTGTTGAACAGGTAGTTAGAGTAGGCGTTGGACTATTAGCAACAGTGTTGCTTCTTGATATGGGTCTTGATGCGGCAGCTGCAGGTGCAACTTTTGGTGCAACTATGGGTGCTGTAGGTGGTCTTATCGTTATTGCACTTATTTATAAGCTTAATGGCAAAGCTATAACATATCACGTTAAGCATAGTATTAAGGTAGATAATCGTGAAACTACCGGTCAGATTATAAAACAAATTTTAGCTATTGCGGTTCCAATCACTATCGGAGCATCCATAGCCCCGCTTATGACTTTTGCTGACAGTGCAATAGTTGTAAGAAGACTTTTGGATGCAGGGTTTGAACTTGGTCAGGCTAGAGATTTGTTCGGTGAATTAAGTGGTTACTGTACTACTATGATAGGTTTTCCACAGGTAATCACTCAAGGTATTGCGGTTGCGATGGTTCCGGCTGTTGCGGCGGCATTTAAGCTTAAGAACAAACTAGAACTTACAGACAGCATTAATATGGGTATGAGAATCAGTATGATAGTTGGCATGCCTTGTGCTGTTGGCATTATGGTACTTGCTGAGCCTATTTTAGTATTTATCTTTGGTAGAGATGAAGAAACTATTGCAGCAGCGATTCATGCGGCACCTACACTTCAAATTATGTGTGCTGGTGTGGTACTTATGGCACTTCTATCAACTACAAACGGAATCCTTCAGGGGATTAATAAGCAGCTTCTTCCTGTGAAGAATGAGGCGATAAGTGCAGTATTTAAGATTGTAATCACATACGTGCTGGTTGCGATTCCATCACTGAACATCATGGGTGCGGCGATTGGTTCTGTAGTTGCCTATGGAGTAGCTTTTGCACTAAACATGATGGATTTACACAAGCATGCACAGGTTAAGATGGACATTACTTTAGTGTTTGTTAAACCGATAGTGGCTTCTATGTTGATGGGTGCAGCAGCATTTGCATCATTTAAGCTCCTGCTAATGCATATAGAAAGCCAGACATTGGCAATGTTCGGCTCGATTATGGTTGGCGTAATTGCTTATGCTGTATTAATCTTTGCAATTAAGGTTATTACTAAAGAAGAAGTAGTAATGTTGCCTATGGGTACGAAGCTAATCAAGATTGTGGATAAATTTGTAAAATAGGTAGATTTATATGAAAAAAGAATATGAGCATTTAATTGAATCGGCGACTAACTCTGAAGAAGCTATAACTCGTTTAAAGGATATAATAGCTATTCTTAGAGTAGAATGTCCATGGGATAAGAAGCAGACTCATGAGACATTAAGGTCTTGTATGATAGAAGAAGCTTACGAAGTTGTTGAAGCAATTAATATAAATAATGATGAAAATCTTGAAGAAGAACTAGGTGATGTTATCCTTCAAGTAGTTTTCCACTCTAATCTAGCAGAGGAGTCAGGCAAGTTTAATCTAACGGATGTGATCAATAAAGAGTGTGAAAAAATGATAAGAAGACACCCTCACGTTTTTTTGGATAAAAACGCAAATAATGGTGTAAATTCTATTGACAAAGTCCTTGAAAAATGGGAGAATATCAAGGCGGCCGAGAAGAAGGAAACTTCTGCCACTAGCCGCATGGACAGTGTCCCAAAGGCACTTCCGGCTCTAACAAGAGCAACAAAAATTCAAAAGAGGGCAGCTGAAGTTGGCTTCGATTGGGATGACATTTCTGGAGCTTTAAACAAGATTAAAGAAGAAACAGATGAGGTCATTGAAGCTAGCAAAGAAAATAGCGCAGCGGATCATGTAGCAGAGGAACTTGGAGACTTGCTTTTCTCTGTGGTAAATGCGGCGAGATTTTTAAAGGTTGATCCAGAAGAAGCTTTAAACTCCGCGACTAGGAAGTTTGTTAGACGTTTCTCTTATGTGGAACAGCAAAGTTTGGCTTGCGGCAAACAGCTAGAAAACATGAGCTTAGAAGAGATGGACGAGTTGTGGGATGAAGCCAAAAGGCTTGAAAAAAATATAAAGAAGTAAAAGTAACTTTTGACTTATTTAAGGAGGAAACAAGATGAACAAGGCTGAATTAGTGGCTGCAGTAGCAGAAAAGACTAATTTTACAAAGAAAGATGCGGAATTAGCAATCAACGCATTCGTTGCAAGTGTTGAAGAAGCTTTAGTAAAGGGCGAAAAAGTACAGTTAATCGGATTCGGTACTTTCGAAACAAGAGAAAGAAAAGCTAGACAGGGCAGAAACCCTAGAAAGCCTGAAGAAGTAATCGAAATCGAAGCTTCAAAAGCTCCAGTATTCAAGGCTGGTAAGGCTTTAAAGGACGCTGTAAACAAATAAGCCATAAAGTTTTATGAGAATAGATAAGTTCTTAAAAAATTCTAGACTCATTAAGCGTCGCACGGTTGCTAAGGATGCTTGTGACCAAGGCCGAGTATTTGTTAACGACAAAGTGGCTAAGGCAGGTACAGAAGTTAAAGTAGGCGACACTATTAGAATTGAATTCGGCAACAGTTCAATAGCTGCAAAGGTATTGAATTTATCCGAATCATGTAAAAAAGAAGACGCGGCAACAATGTATGAAATGATATAAATAAGACACCATTCGGTAATTCGGGTGGTGTTTTTTTGTTTGACTAAAGTATTACAGCACCGTATAATTTTGATATATGTAAAATAATATTTGGAGAGAAAAATGGCAGACTTAAAAGATATTAGAATAAAGATTACAGATACTGATAATAAGATGGCTGAACTCTTTAAGGAGAGAATGGCGCTAGTTGAACAGGTGGCCCAGTATAAGAAGGAAAGGGGTCTTCCTATTTTAGATCCTGAAAGAGAATCTGAAGTTCTTCTAAAAGGTGCAGCTAGAATTGAAGATATAGATTTAAAGTCTTATTATGTAAGCTTTCTTAAGAGTACCATGGAAATATCTAGGAGATATCAGAGTAGCATCTTAGAAGGATTGCGTGTTGCTTACTGCGGGACTGAAGGCGCTTTTGCACATATTGCAGCAAGCAAGATTTTTCCGTCTGCCCAAAAGGTTGCTTTCACAAGCTTCAAAAAAGCATATGATGCAGTAGAAAATGGAGAATGTGATTGTGCCGTATTGCCAGTAGAAAACAGCTTCGCAGGAGATGTCGGTCAGGTTAATGACTTGATGTTTTCTGGCAATCTTTATGTTAATGGCATGTATGATCTTCCGATTACACATGACCTGCTTGGTATTAGTGGTGCGAATATAAAAGACATTAAAACTGTGGTAAGCCATCCACAGGCACTATCTCAGTGCAGTTCATTTATCAAAGGGAATGAGCTTGAAGAAATAGAGTATTCAAATACTGCTCTTGCTGCAGAATATGTTAGAAATGCTAATGACAAGAGTATAGCTGCGGTAGCGAGTGCAGAGTCTGCTAAACTTTTTGGTCTTAATGTAATTGCTAGAAGCATTAATGACGATAGATCTAATACAACACGTTTTGCTGTTTTCTCTAGAACGGAAAACCGTAAGGAAAATTCTAATCCTCATCAGTATTTTTCCTTACTATTTACTGCTAGAAACGAAGCAGGAGCGCTTGCTCAGGCCTTAACTATCATAGGTAATCATGGTTACAATATGAGAACTTTACGCTCAAGACCTATGAAAGAATTGCTATGGCAGTATTACTTCTATGTGGAAGCTGAAGGAGATATTCATAGCGAAGAAGGTAAGCAGTGTCTTGAAGAACTAAAGGCTTGCTGTGACAAGATTAAGGTAGTAGGTTCATATAACAACCTATATAGCCAGGAGGTCTAAGATGGTTATTCCTGTTAACTTAGGTGAAAAAAGTTATGAAATATATTTAGAAAAGGACGGACTAGATAATGTAGGCCAACTTTTCGATTTAAATAGACGAGTTCTTGTTGTAACGGACGATGGAGTACCGGCAAAATATGCAAAATCAGTATATGACGCAAGCAAGGATGCATATTTAGTTACTATTCCTGCAGGGGAGACTTCTAAAAATTTAGATACCTTTGCTATGCTTTGTCAAAAAATGCTAGAAAAGGGTTTCACTAGGAAAGATTGTGTAGTGGCTGTCGGAGGCGGAGTGGTTGGAGATCTTTCCGGCTTTGCTGCCGCATGCTACATGCGTGGAATAGATTTCTACAACGTGCCTACAACTTTGCTTTCTCAGGTAGATTCATCCGTAGGCGGCAAGACGGCTATTGATTTTTGTGGTATCAAAAATATAATCGGTGCATTTCATCAGCCTAAGGCGGTTTTGATAGATACTAATGTGCTTGAAACCCTAGATAAACGACAGTTTGCTTGTGGAGCGGCTGAAATTATAAAGATGGCTGCAACTTTTGATACTGAGCTCTTTGAAGTGATTGAAAAAGCAAGAATTTCTTCGAATTTAGACGATATTGTTGAAAAGATTGTTAGAATTAAGGCTAATGTAGTGGAATTAGATGAGAAAGAGTCTGGATTGAGAAAAGTTTTAAACTTTGGACATACTATCGGCCACGGTATAGAAAGCGTTACAGATTTACTTCATGGTGAGTGTGTTGCCATCGGTATGCTTGCTATGGCAAGCAACGATGTTAAGAATAGACTTATTAAGGTTTTAGAACGTGAAGGTTTGCCAGTAACTTGTAGTGCTGATGTGACAGATGTAGTAAGTGCTGCTATGCATGACAAGAAATCCGAAGGAGACGTTATAACTACTGTAGTTGTTGATGAAATCGGCAGCTATAGATTCGAAAAGAAAGACAAAGAAAGATTAGCGATTGATTACAGGGAGGTGTCCTTATGAAGAACACATTTGGAAATGCGATTACCGTGACTTTGTTCGGTGAAAGCCACGGCTTGGCCATAGGTGCGGTTCTTGACGGCATCGCCCCTGGAATTAAAATCGATGAAGAATATATCAATTCAAAACTTGAGCAGCGAAAAGCAAAGGGTAAAATATCAACAAAGAGACATGAGGCGGATGCCTTTGAGATTGTTAGTGGTGTTTTTAACGGATATACTACTGGAACTCCGCTTTGCATAGTCATCAAGAACGAAGATGTAAAGAGTAAAGATTACGATCAAATGAGCAGAATAGCAAGACCTGGCCATGCTGATTTGACTGCTTTCTATAAGTACAAAGGTTTCGAAGACTTTAGGGGTGGTGGACACTTTTCTGGCAGAATAACTGCACCTCTAGTTGCGGCTGGGGCGATTCTAATGAAAGCGTTGGAAGATAAAGGCGTTTATATAGGAACCCATATTAAGAAATGCCATAATATATGTGATAGAAACTTTGAAATGTTAAAAGAAGATATAGAACTTCTTTCTAAACTTCAATTTCCTGTTTTAGATGAAACTATTGCCAAGGAAATGACGCAAGACATCGAAACGGCGGCAGAGAAAGGCGATAGCTTGGGAGGAATTCTAGAAACCGCTGTTATAGGAGTCCCTGAGGGCGTGGGAGAACCGTGGTTCGATTCTGTTGAAAGTATGCTTTCTCATGGACTTTTTTCAATTCCTGCTGTAAAGGGCGTAGAGTTTGGTGCAGGATTTGATATTGCGACTATGCTCGGTTCAGAAGCTAACGATGCATACAGATATGAAGGTGACAAAGTGGTGACAACTACTAATAACAACGGCGGAGTTAACGGGGGCATCACAAACGGTATGCCGATCCTTTTTAGAACTGCAATAAAACCTACCCCTTCAATATTTAAGACGCAGGAAACAGTGGATTTTATTAAATCTGAAAATACAGAGTTATCGCTAAAAGGAAGACACGATCCTGCAATAGTGCATCGTGCAAGGGCAGTGGTAGATGCAATGACGGCTATTACACTAGCAGATTTGCTTACGGTTAGATTTGGAACTAACTATCTAGGAAAATAATTATTCGGGAGAATAAAATGACAGATTACGGATTAATCGGCGGAAAACTGGGACACAGCTTTTCGAAAATAATTCACAATCAAATAGCGGACTATAAATATGACTTAATAGAACTTACATCAGACGAGCTTAAGGATTTTTTGACTGAAAAAGAATTTAAAGCAGTTAATGTGACGATTCCCTATAAGCAGGAAGTCATA
>JAFYLX010000095.1 GCA_017556895.1 Bacillota bacterium
TAGTACCATCCAACAGAGAAGGTATGATGACAATCGAACAGGGCGGCCTATCCATGGCTGGCGAAAAGGTTACTGACAAGAAGCTTCAGGTAACTTGCGATATGTTCGACGAAGAAGGCAAACTTCTAATCCAGAAGGGTAAGAAGAAGTTCTTAATGGTTGAAATTTAATACGAACTAAATACTAGTCAGCTAGTATGTCTCTCGAGCAAGTCCTCGGCCTTAAGGCCTGCGGGAAAAGCTCTTCAAGACATCTAGCTGACTTTTTAGTTGTAGTATTTCTAAAGAATGCGAAATCGCTCCTCGAGATAAATATTTGGCCTTTTTGATTTGCATTATGCATAATTAAGCAAAACATTGTTAAAAATATAATTTTCAGAAAATTCGCAAAATAGGGGTTGACACTCCTTGCGCGCTGGGTGTATTATTGCTTTAACATCCTAAAGCGAAGCGAAAGGGCTGGGATGGAAACTAGAGGAAAGGAGAACGAAAGAATGTTAACTAAAGGTTTAATCGTTGCAAGAGCATACTTTAACATTTTCGAAAGCATCGTAAATTATTACTATGCTTACTTTAATATGTTAAAATCAAATACTTTTGCATAAGCCTACAAGTGTTGACATAGAGTAGTTCTAAAGCTAAAAGCTACGATAGATTACATAGTTAGATTTAAAATCACTTGCATGGATATGCAGGTGATTTTTTTATCAATAAATTAGCGAGAAAAGGAGACAGAAAGATGAAGAAGGTTTTAGCAGTATTAATGATCGTTATGATGACAATTGGCTTATGCGCTTGCGGTGGCAGTGGTAGCGCTGATGATGAAATGTTAAAGATTGGTGTATTACAACTAGTAAAGCACGATGCACTTGATAAGGCATATCAGGGCTTCGTTGATGGCCTAAAAGAATTAGGCTACGAAGACGGTGTTAACATCGAGATCGATTATCAGAATGCTTCCGGTGAACAGCCAAACTGCTTATCAATTGCAGAATCCATGGTAAACGATAACAAAGACCTAATCTTCTGTATCGCGACTCCAGCAGCACAGGCAGCAGCAAGTAAAACAAATGAAATTCCTATCCTAGTATCTGCGGTAACAGATCCAGCGGGCAGTGGACTTGTAGCTTCCAACGAAGAACCTGGCTGCAACGTATCCGGAACTTCAGATTTAACACCGGTTGAAGACCAGATTAAGATGTTAAAACAGATCCTACCGGATGCTAAAAAGGTAGCAGTATTATATGCATCTAACGAATCCAACTCTGCTATTCAGGTGCAGATGGCAAAAGATGCAGCTAAAAAAGTAGGACTAGAAATCGTTGAAGCATCCGTTTCAAACTCAAACGAAGTACAGCAGGTTGTATCATCCTTAGAAGGCAAGGTAGATGCAATTTACACACCTACAGATAACACAATCGCGGCAGCAATGCCTACAGTAGCTGCGGCAGCAGTACCAGCAGGAATTCCGGTAATCTGCGGTGAAGGCGGTATGGTTGAAGCGGGCGGCGTAGCAACATACGCACTTGACTACTACAACCTAGGCAAGATGACAGCAAAACAGGCAGTAAGAGTTCTTGTTGATGGCGAAGACATTTCTAAGATGGCTATCGAATACGCAGCAGGCGACGAACTTAAGTACTATGTAAATAAGGCAACTGCAGATCAGCTTAACTTAACAATCCCAGCAGAAATCTTAGATAACGCGGAAATTATCGAATAAATAAGGAGTAAAAGATGGAACTTCTAATTAGTATTTTAAAGAATATGCCGGATGCCCTTTCCCTTGGCTTAGTGTGGGGGATAATGGCAATTGGCGTTTACATTACCTTCAAAGTCCTAGATATACCCGATATGACAGTAGACGGTACATTCGCCCTTGGCGGATGTATCGTAGCTGCCACAATCACTGCAGGAATGAACCCGATTGTTGCTATGGTGATAGCAGTGGCTTGTGGTATGATGGCAGGACTAGTGACAGGTATCCTACATACAAAGTTAAAAATCCCGGCAATCCTAGCAGGTATCTTGACTATGCTGGCCATTTATTCCATCGATTTGATGATTCTGGGAGGAAAGTCAAATATAGGGATGGCGCAGTTCGGTAATATGAAAGTTACTACAGTGCTAGACGCCATCTCCGAAATGTTAGGACTTAGCGCTAAGATGACTAACCTAACTATAGGGGTAGTTTTAGCAGTAGCAATCATCGCAGTATTATACTGGTTCTTCGGAACGGAAATTGGCTGTCTAATCAGAGCAACAGGTATCAACGAAGATATGGTTAAGGCTCAGGGCGGCAACACACAGATGATGAAAATTTTAGGACTTATCATTGCCAACGGATTAGTTGCATTTTCCGGAGGATTAGTAGCACAGATTCAGAGATACGGTGATGTAGGTATGGGTACTGGTACTATCGTAATCGGACTTGCATCCATCATTATAGGCGAAGTACTTCTTGGAAAGAGAAGTTCCTTCAAAGTTAGACTAACTTCTGTATTCGTAGGAAGTATGATATACAGAGTAATTATAGCAATCGTATTGCTTCTTGGATTCAATCCAAACAACTTGAAACTTTTAACTGCAGTTCTTGTAATCATCGCGCTATCAATGCCGGTTGCAAGAGAATATATGTTAGAAAAAAATCAGATTAAGCAGAATTTGAAGAAATATCAGGAGGTAAATTAGATGTTGGTACTTAAAGATGTAGGCAAAACATTCAACAAGGGATCTGCCAACCAGAAAATTGCCTTGAGAGGTATTGATCTTCATGTAAAACCAGGTGATTTTATCACTGTTATCGGCGGTAATGGAGCCGGAAAATCAACGATGCTTAATGCTATCGCAGGATGCTTTCATATCGATACAGGAATGATTCAAATCGGAGGCGAAAACGTAACGGCACAGCCGGAAAACGTTAGAGCCAAGAGAATCGGCAGAGTTTTCCAGGACCCAATGAAGGGAACTGCCGGCGATATGTGGATTGAAGAAAATTTAGCAATCGCCTTAAGAAGAGGCAAAAAACGTGGACTAAAATGGGGCGTTACAAAAGATGAAAGAGTGCTATACAAGGAACTTTTGGCACCTTTCGATTTAGGCCTTGAAGATAGATTATCTACTAAAGTTGCTCTCCTTTCCGGGGGACAAAGACAAGCGCTTACATTACTAATGGCAACACTTCAAAAGCCAGATCTCCTTCTCCTAGATGAACATACGGCGGCTCTAGACCCGAAGACGGCGGCCAAAGTTCTAGAAATGACAGACAAGATTATAAGTGATAATAACTTGACTGCAATCATGGTAACGCATAATATGAAGGACGCCATTAAACACGGAAACAGACTTATAATGATGATGAACGGCCAAATTATTTACGACGTTTCCGGCGAAGAAAAAAAGAACTTAAAGGTATCAGATCTCCTAGAAAAGTTCGAAGTGTCTTCCGGAGAGGAATTTGCAAACGACAGAATGCTTTTAATATAATAAGATCCCTTTACATAAACTAACACTTAAGACATTTTCACGGAAAAAAGAGTTCGGCGGTTTGCCGAACTCTTTTTCTGTATATAACTTGTTAAGTTGTCTTTTTCTTTGAGCCAAACAGTTCACCTACGGCTGCACCACCTAGGATCATGATAGCGCCAACCCACTGGATTGGTGATAACACATCGCCAAGAAGTACTGCTGCGAAGATAAGAGCTGATGCCGGATCTATGTAACTACAAAGAGCAACGCTCTGTGCAGGAAGTTCCTGAATTGATGAGAAGTATAGGAATAATGCGACACCTGTGTGCAATAGACCTACTAAGATTGCATAAACACCAGCTTCTGATGCAAGGTCTAGCCATGGACCTGTGTGTGTAAGGAAGTTATACGGAATTATAGCTAGTGCAGCACCGATAAGCTGAATAATAGTCATTTCTAGACCGGAAAGGCCTTTAGTAGACTTATTTAACAGAGTTACTGATGCGTAGCATACTGCTGAAGCTAGGCCGTATAGGATACCTTTCATAGGATCTAGCCCACCAACGTTGACTCCAGTAACGATTACCATGCCGGCGATAGCAGCTGCAGTGCCTAGTATCTTGAACTTTCCTGCTGTTTCCTTGAATAGAAATACAGAGGCGATCATTACGATGATTGGAGCCATATAATATGTAAGGGTTGCAATACTTACGTCTACCCACTTGTATGCTTCGAACAGGAATACCCAGTTAGCGCCCATGAAGAAGCCTGTAAAAATCAGCTTTGGTGTCCACTTCTTGTACATAGCCTTGTCGGATTTGTTTTTCGCAAAGACGAACACTAACAATAGGAAGGCTGTACCAAAGATGATTCTCCACATTACAGTTTCTGCACTGGAACAAGGGATATTTGTTACGAATATAGGGAGTGTACCCCAGATAAGCATTGATGCTATAAGTTTTGCGTAAGATTTCATGTCAAACTCCTGATGTGATTTAGTGGCGATTTATCCACCTAAAGTGATAGAACAATTATACTTAAATTTGCATAGTAATGCAAGGGTCATGGCCGTTGTAATTGCTATATTTTTAGGGTAAAATAATGCGAGAAGGAGGGCATTAAAATGAAGTTACCTGAGTCTATAAAAAAGGCTTTATATATGATAGAAGATGCAGGTTATCAAGGCTACATTGTCGGTGGCTGTGTTCGTGATGCCCTAAGGGGTATTGAACCTCATGATTATGATATTACAACTTCTGCACTTCCAGGTGAGGTGAAGGAGATTTTCAAGGAATATAGGGTTATAGAAACCGGCATAAAACATGGCACTGTTACAGTGCTAATGAAAGATAGCCTTGCGGATGAAGCTGCAAATGGTGCTGCGGGCAGTGACGTCGATACCTATCCGCTAGAAATCACTACTTTCCGCGTGGAAGGTGAGTATCTGGACGGTCGTCGCCCTAGCTGCGTGTCTTTTACTAGGGATTTAAGAGAAGACGTGGCTAGAAGGGACTTTACCATCAATGCCATGGCGATGGATGTTAGAGGCGAGACGTATGACTTTTTCGGCGGAAAAGAAGATTTGAGAGCCGGTATCATCAGAACCGTCTGCAATCCTAGGGAGCGATTCGAAGAAGATGCCCTTAGAATCATGCGAGCCCTTAGATTTGCATCCGTAACGGGATTTGAAATAGAACAACAGACCAAAGATGCAATCTTCGAGTGCAAAGAACTGCTTCTTCGCATCAGCAGCGAAAGAATTAGGGAAGAACTGGTCAAACTCTTGCTTGGAAAAGACGTTAGACGTGTGCTCCTGGAATACTGGGACGTGCTAGCCGTTATAATCCCGGAACTTGCGCCGATGAAGGACCTAGACCAGAAGACTCATTGGCACATCTATCCCGTTCACGAGCATACGGCTGTAGCTGTTGAGAATGCGCCAAATGAGGATATTCTTAGAGTGGCCGCGTTGTTACACGATGTGGGAAAGCCAAAGTGCTTCTTCATAGATGAAAAGGGTGTAGGCCATTCTTATGGTCATGCTCAGGTAGGTGTAGACTTGTCGCGGGAAATTCTGACTCGCCTAAAATTCGATAACGAAAGCAAGATGCGAATCCTTAATTTAATCAAATACCACGATGCACAGCTGCAACCGGTGCCAAAGAATGTTAAAAGGGCACTTGGCAAACATGGAGAAGTCGGTTTCTTTGACTTACTCAAGCTAAAGCGTGCCGACAATCTCGCCCAGAGTGAGGAGGCTTTCGCAAGACTGGAGTATCTAGACCTGCTTAAACGCATTGCCGAGGAAATAATTGACGAAGAACAGTGCTTTAGTGCCAAGGACCTGGCCATTAACGGAAAAGACCTAATTGAGATGGGAATGAAACCTGGAAAAGAAATTGGCGAGATGCTTGCTGCCCTACTTGAAGCAGTTATTGAGGAAATAATTCCTAATGATAGGGCAGAACTGTTGAAATTTGCACAAAAAATCAAAAAATAAGTTCAAAAAAGACTTGCATTATTAAATAGATGCTTATATAATATAAAAGCACGTTTGTGCACTGGGAGCAGGATGGGAATCCGTCCGGTAGCCCCAAAACTGAAAATAAGTTTTAGTATATCGAAAAAGATTTGCTGTCCGCAAGCAGTCAAATCCAA
>JAFYLX010000096.1 GCA_017556895.1 Bacillota bacterium
ACTTCGTATCCTCTTGGAACTTCCATTAGGTCTGCAGTAACGCCCTCAATGCCCTTAAGGTTGTTCTTCATAATAAATCTTACAGCACCGTTATATCCTTCGTAGTTGTTTTCCATTTCTTCAATGGTCTTCTTACGAGCCTGATGCTGGCTTACCTGAATGTGATAATGATTTATTTCCTTATCCAGCTGAACAATTCTGCTGGAAATATTTGATATCATATCTTTCTTTTTAGACATTTCATCTAAAAGAGATTTCAATGCTTCATCAACGGATTTTTTATCTTCTTCAGCCTTCTTTAACATAGCATTTGAGCTTTCTTTTGAATTGATTGCATCCTTGCTATCTTGAAGTAGCTGTTCTTTACGGTTTTCTAAAGAGATTTTATAGTTTTCTAAGCTTTTTGCTTCGGATTTCTTTGTAGCGCTTTCATGAGATAGCTTGTACATTGCATCCCTATTCTCGTCTAGCGCTAGTGAAATTTCTAAGTCTCTATTCTTTACCTCATTAAAAGCTTCTACTTTAGCCTTTAGATTTTTATCAGATTCCTCAAGTTTAGCCAGTATTTCTTTTTTCTGTTCTTCTAAGCCCTTAGCATTAGCGTCTTCGCGTTCTTTCTTTTCTGCTAAGTCCGCGATTTCTTCAGATACTCTTGCAAAATCTCTGTCTAATGTATTAAGTCTCTCTGCGTCTAACTGACTCTTGTTAGTAAGCTTATTGATTTCTTCGCTTACTGCAAACATCTTGTCCCTAGCTTCGCTTCCTAGCTGCTCAAGATGGTCATTCTTATGTCTGCCTTCTGCAACCTGTTCATCTAAAATCTGTTTTTCTTCTGCCAGTTTGTTTACAGTTTCAGTCAGTTCTTTGATATCGTCTGATAAAATCTTGTTAGTTTCTTCAAATCTTCCGATATTCTTTAAAGTAATATTTATTTCTACTTCTTTAAAGCGTTCTCTAAGTTTAATATATTCTTCAGCCTTAATGCTGTCTTCTTTCAGTCCGTCTATACGACTTTCGATTTCTGCAATAATATCATTTACTCTCTCAAGGTTTTGAGTTGCAGAAGCCAATTTTTTTTCTGATTCAGCCTTCTTGCTCTTGTACATTACTACGCCGGCTGCTTCTTCGAAGATTTCTCTTCTTGATTCTGGCTTGTTGCTTACAAGTTCTGCGATTTTACCCTGACCAATGATGGAATAACCGTCTACACCAATCCCTGTATCCATGATTAGTTCACGGATATCTCTCAATCTACACTGATTATTGTTTATTAAATATTCGCTATCACCTGAACGGTACATTCGACGAGTAATTGCAACTTCGTTATAGTCAATAGGGAGAATTCCTGTAGTATTGTCAATAACTAGAGTTACTTCCGCCATACCTCTTGATTTTCTATTTTCAGTACCGGAGAAAATAACTTCTTCCATCTTGCCGCCTCTAAGCATCTTAGGGCTCTGTTCTCCAAGTACCCAGCGGATAGCATCACTGATGTTACTCTTTCCGCTTCCGTTTGGTCCTACAATACACGTAACACCTTCATGGAATTCAATTATGGCTGGCTCGGCAAATGATTTAAAGCCGTGCATTTCCAGTCTTTTAAAATACATCTATTTCTCTCCTCTTTAAACGAGCAAGTGCCGTCTTTGCAGCCTGTTGCTCTGCTTCTTTTTTACTCTTTCCGCTTCCCTCTCCGAGGATTTTGCCATCGTAAGTAAGGTTCACGAAAAATGTTTTGTCATGGGCCGGACCTTCTTCCTTAACCGTATTATACGTAATTGCAAGGTTTCGCCCATTTTTTTGAATAAATTCTTGAACTTCTGATTTGTAATCAGAAAAGAGCTTGCCTTCGGCAGCATCCTTGATTGTCTCTGCAAAGGATTTAAGTACAAACTTCTCTGTCGGTTCGTATCCACCATCTATAAAGATAGCTCCAATTACAGCCTCCATTGCGTCTGCAAGGATGGAATCTTTATCTCTACCACCTGCAACTTCCTCACCATGACCAATATATATATATTTACCAAGGCCTAGTTTTCTTGCAGCCTTTGCCAAAGAACTCTCGCATACAACTAATGCTCTAGTCTTTGTCAACTTGCCCTCTGTAACACCCTTCATCATCTTAAACAACTCCGCGCTTACTATGGCATCGAAATACGCGTCTCCTAAAAATTCGAGGCGCTCGTTGTCCTGATGTTTCGTGTTCTTTTCTTTGTTGTATGAACTATGAGTCAAAGCTCTTTCTAAATAAATCTCGTTATTAAATTTGTAACCAATTAATTGTTCAAATTTATTCATGTTCGTTTAAAGTAATCTCCTCAATTTCAAGTACGGAATTCTGGATAGTATCCACTACCTGTCCTTCTACATACGGAATTCCCTTCAAAATAGTATTCTTTACAGCATTAGCATTGGAAGAACCATGCATCTTTACGATTGGTCCTCTTACACCTAGGATTGGAGCTCCGCCGTATTCTGAATAGTCAAACTCCTGCTTTAATCCAGCTAGTTTATCAATTAGAAGAGCTGCGCCTAATTTAGCCTTAACACCTTCTGTGAACTTCTTCTTAACAACTTTTAGGATGTTCCAAGCAAGACCTTCAGTTAGCTTAAGAATAATATTACCTGTAAAACCGTCAGTAACGATTACATCGCACGCGCCCTTTGGAACGTCTCTGCCTTCTACGTTACCAATAAAGTTTAGATGGCTCTGTTCTAGCATATCGTATGCTGCCTTAGTAAGAGTTGAACCCTTTGCAGCTTCAGATCCTACATTTACAAGACCAACCGTAGGGTTTTCTCTGCCATTTACTTTTTCCATATAGATGCTACCCATCATAGCGAACTCTAGTAAGTTGTTTGGCTTACAGTCAGCATTTGCCCCCGCGTCTACTAATAGGGATGCCTTGCCACCAATGATTGGGTAAATAGAAGCAAGTGCAGGTCTATCAATACCCTGAATTCTACCTAGAATAAATAGGCCTCCCGCCATAAGTGCTCCTGTGGAACCCGCAGAAATAAAGATATCTCCTTCTCCGCTCTTAACCATATTGACACCCTTAACGATGGAAGAATCCTTCTTGGATCTTACTGCTCTTACTGGAGCTTCATCGTTGGAAATGACTTCTGTCGCGTTTACAACTGTAATCTTGTTTGTATCGTATTTATATTTTTTTAATTCTTTGTTAACTAATTCTTCTTGTCCAATAATCACGATTTCATGATTGATTTCTTTTGAAGCTAAAACTGCACCTTCTACTACGGAAGCAGGTGCGTTGTCGCCACCCATACCATCAAGTATAATTCTCATATTAGTCCTCCTTTCGTATGGGCATAACCATACAGATTTATCATACCATAAATCACCAAAAAAACCAAGAAAACATAGCACAAAAGTTGCCAAAACTTTTTATGTTTTTCGTGAAAAAGTATTGCAATTGCAATATTCATGTGATACTATACCCTTGTCTTGGGGAATTAGCTCAGCTGGGAGAGCACCTGCCTTGCACGCAGGGGGTCAAGGGTTCGAGCCCCTTATTCTCCACCAAGGAAAACAGGTAGCCTATATGGCTACCTATTTTGCTTTTTGTAGAGTTTTTAGGGCGAGAACCCGTGAGGGCGTTGGCGTCTAGCGAGTCGCTCCGGTGAAGCGACGAGTAGCCAACGGTCCGCAGGCGACCGACTAGGGAGTCAAGGACGTAGCCTGCGTCAGCAGGCGGTCGAGCCCCTTATTCTCCACCAAGGAAAACAGGTAGCCTATATGGCTACCTG
>JAFYLX010000097.1 GCA_017556895.1 Bacillota bacterium
ATCCGAAATCATCGAATAAAAGTGAGTCTCGAAAGCTTTGCTTTCGTTAAGACGAACTTTCGCAAAGCTTCCCCAAGAAGCGCAAGCTGATTGGTTAGGAAGCGATTGCGTAAAAAAGTAATTATAGAGACCCAAATCTTGGGTCTCTTTTTTTGTACAACAAGAAGTACCGATAAAAAGCATAGCTTTAATCCTTGCTCTCTTGTATACTTGATGGTAGAATATGCGTAGCAATGCTTTTTAGAAAGGAAAATAAAGATGGATTTAATTACTGGCATTAAAGAAAGAAGAAGTATTAGAAAATTTGAGGACAAGAAAGTTCCTAGAGAATTATTAGAAGAAATCGTAAACATTTCCGCATATGCACCTTCTTGGAAGAATACTCAGGTTGCTAGATACGTTATCGTAGATGACGAAGCTACAATCAAGGCTCTTGCTACAGAAGAAGTTGCTTACGGATTCAAAGGCAATATTGCCGCACTTGAAGGTGCAGCAGCTATCCTAATTCTAACTTACGTTACTGGCAGATCCGGTTACGAACGTGACGGAAGCTTCTCTACAAAGAAGGAAGATAGATGGCAGATGTTCGACGCAGGTATCGCTGCTCAGACTTTCTGTTTAGTAGCTCACGAAAAGGGATTAGGAACAGTTATCCAGGGTTACTTCAACGAAGAAGAAATCAGAAAGGTTGTTGAACTTCCTGAAAACGAAGAAGTAGCAGCACTTATTCCGTTAGGATACCCTGCTATCGACCCTGAAGCACCACCTAGAAAGGATGCTTCTAAGCTTTTAACATTCAAATAATGGCAAAAAATCAACAATTATTAAGAATTTTCAGTTGCCTAAAAAAGAAAAAGGTTATATAATAACAGCGGATAAAAAGCCTTGTAAGAGGCTTTTTATTGTGCAAAAAAATAAATTTCAATTATTTTACAAAAAGGGGCTCGGTTGAGATGAGAGCAGAGAGAAAAAGACAAGCAAAAAAAGAAAAGAACAGATTTTGCAAAAACCTTTCCATTATATATAGCATTTTAGCGATAGCATTAGTAGTGCTATTTATCATCTTAGATGTGCTACCAATGTTACTGTTTGCAGTGCTGGTTGGGGCAATTGCGATAGGAAGTATATTCATTGTTCCAGTGCTATACAGTCCTTATGGAAATGCAGAAAGAAAGAAAAAGATAAAAGTCATTGCTTGCATCTTAGTTTTGATTTTTGGTGTAGCTGATTACTATATGATCAGCACGATTGGTTTCCTTAATCACATCAGCAGTTATGTGGATGAGGGGGCTAGTGACAGAACAGAAGCTCACGCTGAAGTTACTGAAGAAGCTTTTAACGTGCTTGTTAGCGGCATTGATGTTACGGGGGACATCAACGAAACTGTTTCAAGAAGTGACGTTAATATGGTAGTTACCATTAATCCTAATAGCAGAGAGGTCTTGATAACTTCCATTCCTAGAGATTATTATGTAGAACTCCCGGGTTATGGGGCTATGGACAAGCTTACGCATACAGGAATCTATGGAGCTGAGGAATCCATAGGAGCTGTAGAAGAATTGCTAGGCATAGACATCAATTACTATGCAAAGGTTAACTATTCTACTATCACAGGTCTTGTCGATGCGATTGGAGGCATAGACATCGTTTCACCTTATTCCTTCGACACACATGGTATGGGAGTTTCTTATCACTTTGAGGAAGGTAAGATTCACCTAGACGGTGACCAGGCTCTAGCATATTGCAGAGAAAGAAAGTCCTGGGTAGACGGTGATATGAAGAGAAATGAAAATCAGCAGCTAATTCTTGAAGCAATTATTAAGAAAATCACTAGAGGGCCAGTTGTCCTAGTAAAGTATCCAGCGATACTAGATGCGATTAAGGGTACTGTAGAAACGGATATGAGCAAAGATGATATGACTGAATTAGTCAAAATGCAACTTAGCGATATGAGATTCTGGGACATCACTAAACAGGCAATCAAAGGAACACCTGATTTTGCAGAGTGTTATTCCATTGGAGATGTTGCTTCTGTAGTAATGCCAGACTATGACAGCATATATAACGCTACCGAGTTAATCGATGAGGTTGCGGAAAGAGAATAAGACTGAGATGGTATTAGAAAGAATTAAGAAGAAGGTTATATCAAAACAAATTCCGACGCCACACAGCATTACATGTGGACCCGAAAACCCTGCATCTTTAGGGTGTGTGTTTTACAATCTTGAAGATGGTGAGGTTGGAACTTTCTTTGAAGGAAAGAGGGTTCACGAAGGGCAATTAAACATAGTGCATGGTGGCTTATCCGCAGCAGTCTTAGATGAGCTTATGGGGCGATCCGCATTGGCTTATGGCAGAGCAGAAGCTGTAGACAAGGTGGATAGTGATACTATAACGAGATACGTTACGGCAGAAATGACTGTTAAGTACAAGAAACCGGTCTTAATAGGTGCTAAGATATTCGGTTTTGGAAGAGTACATAAGAAAGAAGGAAGACGTATTTATACATCAGCAGAGCTTATAAATGAAGATGGAGAACTTCTTCAAACAGGGGAAGGAATCTTCGTAGAAGTCAAAGTTAATAAGGATGAGCTTACAGACAACCTAACAACAGGCGAAAATATTGAAAAATTAAGCAAAAATGACCCAAAAGAGTTGTAAAAAAGCAAAAAAGATTGTTGACATTGACAAAGTGCTGATTTATAATAAATAGGCGACTTTATGATTATTAAAGAGTAAAAGCTTCTAAAAAGCTTGAAATTTGAAGTGAACAAAGGAGAATCGACATGAGAGTAAAAGTAACACTTGCTTGCACAGAATGCAAACAGAGAAACTACAATACAATGAAGAACAAGAAGAACGATCCAGATCGTATCGAAATGCAGAAGTATTGCAGATTCTGTAAGAAGCACACTACTCACAAGGAAACTAAATAGTTAGGAAGTGAATAGTATGGCAAAAGACAATAAGAAAAAGGGTGGTTTCAGTGCTTTCTACAATGGTATTAAGACTGAAATGAAAAAAGTAATTTGGCCTTCTAAGAAGGAAGTAATGTCACATACAGCCATCGTAATCGTAACATGTGCGATTTTTGCACTTGGATTCTGGTTAATTGATACAGGTGTTTTAGCCGCTCTAAAGACAGTTTTAGGAGTAACATTAAACTAATATAGCCGAAAGGCGCAAAGTATTTGCTTCAAAATATATTGAAAAGAGAAGGTACAGAAAATGTCTGATATTGAAAACAAAGGTGTATCCCCATTAGAGGGCGAAGGCATCAGAGGTGACGGCAAAGCAAAATGGTATGTTGTACACACATACTCTGGCCACGAAACTAAAGTAAAAGTTAATATCGAAAAGATGGTTGAGAACCGCGGAATGCAGGATTTAATTATCGACATTGTAGTGCCTACAGAAGATAGAGTGGAAATTAAGAATGGGCAGAGAAAGATCAAAACTCAGAAAATATTTCCAGGCTATGTAATCATAAAGATGATCGTAACTAATGAATCCTGGTATCTAGTGCGTAACACACAGGGTGTTACTGGTTTCGTAGGTCATGGCTCCGACCCTATTCCTCTTTCTACAGAAGAAGTAAGAAGAATGGG
>JAFYLX010000098.1 GCA_017556895.1 Bacillota bacterium
GAACGAATTCCAAGTTATGTCGGGAGACTGGATGGTAGTAGGCATTACAATATTGCTAGCATGTGTAGGCTTCAATCTTGGACTTGACGGCAAAGTATTTAGTAGTTTGAAGCAAGTTGGTTTCAAAGCTCTCTTAATTCCAGTTGCAGCAGTTGCAGGAAGCTTGATTATGGGAGCTTTATATGGACTAGTTTCCCCGCTAACAGTTGGTGTGGGAATCGCTATCAGTGCTGGATTGGGCTGGTACACACTGGCACCAGGCCTAATGGTTGAGGCGGGATTCGTAGTGTCTGGAGCAATTTCTTTTATGCACAATGTAATTAGAGAGACATTGGGCATAATAATAATACCTTTAGTTGCCAAAAGGATCGGGTACCTAGAGGCTGTGAGCATTCCAGGAGTAGCAGCCATGGACGTTTGTATGCCTATCGTAGAAAGATCATGCAGAGCAGAAACTGTAGTTTACTCTTTCTGCACAGGTGCATTTATGTGTTTGTTCGTGCCAACGGTAGTTCCTTTGGCGCTTGGAATATAAAAAATTATGAGGTGAATTAGAGTGGAAAACAATAACGCAGGATTACAAATTAGTAAAAAATCCTTCTTTTCTTCCGTTTTTATCCTTCTTTTATTAATGATCGGTGCAGGAATTCTAACATATGTTATTCCTAGCGGCGCATTTGAAAGAGCGATAGTAGACGGTAAGGAAGTAATCGTACCGGGAACATTTAAGTTCCTAGAAGACGGTGGGTATGCTGTATGGAGATGGTTCACAGCTCCAATCGAAGTTCTTTGGGGACCAGATGCTGTTACAGTAATCATGATTATCGCATTTATTTGCATAATCGGTGGTACATTCGCTGTTCTTGATAAGAGTGGTATGCTTCAGTACATCATGAATGGACTAGTAAGAAAATATGAAAGTTCAAAGCACAAACTTCTTGGAATCATGATTCTATTCTTCATGCTATTTGGATCCGTATTCGGCATCTTCGAAGAATTAGTAGCACTAGTTCCAATCGTTATCATCCTAGCTTATGCTCTTGGATGGGACTCATTAACAGGTCTAGGAATGAGTTTACTTGCTACAGGATTTGGTTTCGCGTCAGCGACTCTAAACCCATTCACTTTAGGCGTAGCTCAGGAAGTAGCAGGCCTTCCAACATTCTCTGGTGTTGGCTTTAGAATTGTAGTATTCATTATCATGTATTCTATCCTTTATGGATTCTTATACAGATACACAAAGAAAATCGAAAAAGACCCAACTAAGTCTTTTGTTTACGAAGACGACTTAAAGCAGAGAGAAAAGTATGCAAATATTACAGCAATCGAAAAACTGCCTAATGAACAGTACCTTGGAAAGACAGTTAAAATCTTCGGTGCGTCATTAGTTCTAGTTATTTCATACATTGTTGCAGGCTTCTTTATTCCTGCATTATCAGCAGTATCACTACCTGTAATGGCAGTTTTATTCCTGATCGGTGGTTTACTTGCGGCTAAGGCGTCCAACTACGGTGGGAAGATTTTCAAAGACTTCGTAGCTGGCATTGGCGGAATTGCGCCAAGTGCAGTATTAATCTTAATGGCAATGTCTGTTAAGTTAATCATCACAAATGGCGGAATCATGGATACAGTTTTATATTATGCATCAGAAACTGTTTCTAAGATGGGACCATATGCTGCAATTGCAATGATTTATCTATTAGTGCTTGGCATGAACTTCTTCATCAGCTCTGGCTCTGCAAAGGCATTCTTATTAATTCCTTTAATCGCACCGCTTGCTGAATTAGTTGGACTAACAAGTCAGGTAGCAGTACAGGCATTCTGTTTCGGTGACGGATTCTCCAATCTGTTATATCCTACAAATGCAATCCTTATGATCACTTTAGGGTTAACAGTAGTAAGCTACCCTAAGTGGTTCAGATTTACAATTGGTCTGCAGGCTTTAGTAATGGTTGTTAATATCTTATTATTAATGTTAGCAGTACTTATCGGATATTAAATGAAAAAAGATAGTACCTTGAAGAACTTTTTCTTAGACCACTAGGCCTGGAAGATATAGTTCAAAGGGTACTATCTTTTATATTTATACGATTTTAGTTGTCCAATCTTCTACGTTTAGAATTCTAGTTACCCAGTCTTCGTAGAATGTAGGGTCGTGGGATACTAGTAAGATAGAACCAGGGAATTCCTTGAGAGCTCTCTTTAGTTCTTCCTTAGCATCTACATCGAGATGGTTAGTCGGTTCGTCTAGGATTAGCCAGTTGTGTTCTCTGTTCATAACGATGGCAAGTCTAACCTTTGCATTTTCACCACCAGATAGAACTCTCATCTGGCTTGTGATATGTTCGTTAGTTAAACCACACTTTGCAAGACATAGTCTAACTTCTCTATTTTCCATAGATGGGAACTGTGCCCAGAAAGTATCTAGTGCAGTTACCTGAGAATCTCTGTCTGCTTCCTGTTCGAAATAACCTGGGAACAGGTAATCGCCAAGCTGAACTTCACCACTGATAGGTGGAAGCTTACCTAGAATCGTCTTAAGTAATGTAGATTTACCAAGACCGTTTGTACCAACGATGGCTACTTTTTCACCTCTTTCAAGAGTGAAGGACACC
>JAFYLX010000099.1 GCA_017556895.1 Bacillota bacterium
CGTACAGTCAATGGTTTGGTCTCCTGGGATGTCTCTGATTGCCAACTGGTGGCCGAGTGACAAGCGTGGTTTTGCGGTTGGCTTTGCCAACGCTTTTTCCGGACTTGGAACTGCGACTACGGCCTTTGCCGTGGCTTTATCCATGACCTTGTTCCCTAGCTTCGGATGGAGAGCGGCCTTTGTTGGTTCAGCCATTGTGATGCTTATAGTGGTTTTGATATATCCAATCTTTTCCAAAGAACGACCATCAAGCATTGGACTACCTGAATATGTAGATTCCAAAGCTAAAAGAGAATCGAAGGATAATGAACTAAAAGAACTTATTAGCCAGAAGGGCAAGCTTTACCCATATATTCACCTACTTTCACAATGGAAGTTTATCCTGTGGATTATCATAATCGTATGTTCAAACATCGCGGTTTATGGCCTCCTGACTTGGATACCGACATATTATGTTGAGGTATTTGGAGTGGATATAGAAAAGGGGATAATCGGCTCGGTAGTTTACCCGCTTGGAATGGCGGCGGGTGCCCTAGTTATACCGTGGCTATCTGACAAACTTGGGTCAGGTAAACGTACAACATGGGTAATACTATCGTCACTTGCAGCGATATTAACTGTATTTGGATTCATGCACCAGGGACCGGGAACGATTGCCTCAATTCTGCTATTCGCTGCCGGATTCTTTATCTATGGAATCAACAGCCTTGTATGGACTTTTGCGGCAGATATCGGCGGCAGAGCCTTTACCGGAACTGCAACAGGAATATTGGAATGTGCGGCATACATGGGAGTTTCTGTGCAAGCCATATTATTTGGCAGTGTGCTTACTGCGAGCGGAAACTGGAGCTTTGTATTCGCTTGTATCATAGCGGTATTGGTTGTAATGATTGTAGCTGCAATGGTTGCAAGCATTGACTCAAATAAGCTGAAATGATATAATTAATCGGTTGAAATATTATATTTTTAGAGGTATTTAATGAACACTAATGATAATAAATTTATAGAAAAAAATGAAGAATTGGAGATCGATTTACAAAGACTGTTCGGTGCACTTCTTAAGCGTGCATGGATGATTGTAGCGGCGACTCTTATCTGCGGATTAGTATCCCTAGGCGTGACACAGTTCTTAATCACACCGATGTACGAATCAACTGCTATGTTCTACGTTAACAACGGATCCTTATCCGTTGGTGGGACATCTTTATCACTATCTTCCAGTGATATCTCCGTATCCAAGAGCTTAGTTGACTCTTACATAGTAATCTTAAAGACAAGAGAAACATTAAACGATGTAGCTGACTATGCAGAGATTGATCGTTCTTATGCTGAACTTAAGGAAATGATCAGTGCTTCTGCTGTAAACGATACAGAAATCTTCAAGGTTGTAGTAACAAGTGAAGACCCTGAAGAAGCAGAGAAACTTGCAGATGCGATTTCATACCTTCTTCCTAAGCGTATCGCCAATATTGTAGAAGGTACATCTGCTCAGATTGTAGACCATGCAGTTCTTCCGTCTGCTCCAAGTTCACCTAACGTTCTTAAGAACACAGTGCTTGGTGCTATGATCGGTTTCATCTTAAGTATCGGTGCAATCGCAATCTTCGAAATCTTCAACACACTTATCCGTTCCGAAGAAGACGTGGAACAGTGTTGTACATATCCGGTGCTTGCAGTTGTTCCTGATATGCGTTCCCAGTCTAAAGGCGGCTACTATCAGTATGCTCCACATGGCCATGGACGTAAGTCTAAAAAGAAAGCACTTGATAAGAAGAATCTTGCAACTGACGAAAACGAATTATCCTTCGTTGGTGCTAACCTAGGCTTCGCAGCTGCAGAAGCATACAAGATGCTTGGTACTAAAGTACAGTTCTCCTTCGCAGATGACAAGGATAGCCACGTAATCAGCGTATCCAGTTCACTTCCAGGCGAAGGTAAGTCCTTAACATCCATCAACTTAGCTCACTCCTTATCGCAGCTAAATAAGAGAGTGTTACTAATCGACTGTGACCTTCGTAAGCCAACAATGGCACAGAAACTTGGTGTTCGCCAGATTCCTGGTTTATCCAACCACCTAGTTAGACAGTGCGAAGTTAAGGAAACAATTCAGAGACTAAAATTAAGCGGTGACGTTATTATCGACGTTATTCCAGCTGGTGACATCCCGCCAAACGCAACAGAACTTCTAAGTTCAGACCGTATGAGCAAGATGATTGACATTGTAAGAGACGCTTACGATGTAATCATCCTAGACTTACCACCGGTTAAGGAAGTCAGCGATGCTATGGTAGTTACAAACGTTGCAGACGGTGTAGTACTAGTTACTAGAGAAAACTACTGTGATCGTCCATTACTTACATCTTCAATCAAGCAGTTCGAATTCGTTAATGCGAAGATTATGGGGGTTGTACTTAACTGCTCAAGAGCAGCTAATGAAGGTGGCAAGAAGTATGGCAAGTATGGTAAATATGGCAAGTACTACGGCAGATACTACGGTTACGGCAAATCTTACGGAGATACTCATAAGAAGTAGGTGTAGATGATGATTATCGATTTTCATAGCCACCTTTTACCTTGCGTAGACCACGGTAGCCAGAGCATTGAGGAATCCATTGAAATGCTTCGCATCATGAAGTCTCAGGGTATAGATGCTGTGGTTGCTACTCCCCATTTCTATGCAGACGAGGAATTCCCTGAAGAGTTTCTGAAACGTCGTAAAGTGGGAGCTGAAAACCTAATGAAAGCTATTGAAGGCCTCGCTGGCGAGGACTTTCCGCATATATATCTGGGCGCTGAGGTAGCCTATTATAGGGGGATGAGC
>JAFYLX010000100.1 GCA_017556895.1 Bacillota bacterium
CGGACACCTTGAATGCATGGGTTCCCGCGCAGAAGTGGTGGAGAAGGCCAACGAAAATATCGACGAGACCATCGAACTCCACAGACCCTACGTTGACGAAGTGACTCTCACATGCCCGAAGTGCGGCAAAGTGATGCACAGAGTTCCCGACGTAATGGACTGCTGGTTCGACTCAGGTTCAATGCCTTTCGCACAGCAGCACTATCCATTTGAAAATGCAGAAAACTTCGATGAAGAGTTATTCCCAGCTGACTTCATCTGTGAAGGTATCGACCAGACAAGAGGTTGGTTCTACTCCCTAATGGCAATTGCTACATTTATCATGGGTAAGGCTCCATACAAGAACGTTCTTGTAAACGACCTAATCCTTGACAAAGAAGGCAAGAAGATGTCCAAGTCCAGAGGTAACACAGTTTCTCCATTCGAATTATTCGATAAGTACGGTGCTGACGCAACTAGATGGTATCTATTAAGCGTATCACCAGCTTGGACTCCAACTAAGTTCGACGAAGATGGTCTAATCGACGTTGTGAGCAAGTTCTTCGGTACATTAAGAAACGTATACAACTTCTTCGTTCTTTACTCCAACCAGGACGATATCGATCCTGCAAACTTAGAAGTTCCATATGCAGAAAGACCAGAACTTGACAGATGGATCTTAAGCAAATACAACCAGTTAGTTGCAGATGTTACAGAACACTTGGATCAGTACGACCACATGAAGACTGTAAGAGCAATCAACGAATTCGTAAACGAAGACTTATCCAACTGGTACATCCGTCGTGCTAGAAGAAGATTCTACGCTGAAGAATTAACTGCTGACAAGAAGAGCGTATACGCTACAACTTACGAAGTATTAGTAGGCGTAGCTAAGATGATCGCTCCAATTGCACCATTCATTTCCGACGAAATGTACACTAACCTAACTGGTGAAGAAACAGTTCATATCGCATACTTCCCTAAGGCTGACATGTCCTTAG
The DNA here is from genome assembly GCA_017556895.1 of Bacillota bacterium. The sequence continues at coordinate 981 of JAFYLX010000100.1, forward strand.
TTGATAAGGAAGTTGAAGAAAGAATGGACCTTGTAAGAGCACTTGTAACTCTTGGCCGTGGTACTAGAGAAAAGGAAAAGATCAAAGTTAGACAGCCTCTAGGCGAAGTTCTAGTTGATGGTAAGTACGAAGCTATCATCAGTGACCTTACTCCATTAATCCTTGAAGAACTTAACGTTAAGAGAGTAGTATTCGAAAACGAATTAGATAAGTATATGAACTTCTCCTTAAAGCCAAACTTCAGAGCAGCAGGCCCTGTTCTTGGTGCTAAGGTTAAGGCATTCGGCGGCTACATGGCTAAGGTTGACGCAGCTGAATTCGTAGGCAAGATGGAAGCTGAAGGTAAGGTTACTATCGAACTTGACGGCGAAAGCTTCGAAGTTACTAAGGAATTAGTAGACATCAGAATTTCCGCTAAGGAAGGCTTCGCAGTAGCGATGGAAAACAACATCTTCACAATCCTTGATACTACATTAACTCAGGACTTATTAGACGAAGGTCTTGCTAGAGAATTAGTATCCAAGGTACAGCAGCTTCGTAAGCAGAAAGACTTCGAAATGATGGATAACATCGAAATCGTAGTTGAGGCAGACGATGAAGTTAAGGCTGCAGTAGAAAAGCACAGAGAACACATCATGAAGGAAACTCTTGCAGTATCCCTTGAGTTCGCTGAAGCAGCAGACAAGTACGACTTAAATGGTCACAAGACTGGTATCGCTGTTGAAAGAAAATAAGTAATTTTAATAGAAAACTCCCGTATTTTCACAGATGCGGGAGTTTTTTGATTTTCTTTGTGTAAATTTTAACAAAATATTAATTATTTGTTGAAATAGTCAATTTATTATGATAAAGTTTAAATGCTATATTGAAAAAATGGTGACGTATGTAAATACGCCATTTTTATATTGCAAATAAATGAGAGATTATTTTTACTAGTTGAAAGGAAAAAGAAAATGGATTTAATCAATTCTATTATCAGCGCAGTGAGTGGCTTTTTATATCAGCCATGGTGCGTGCCACTAATTCTTTTAGCAGGCGGAATTATCCTGACAGTACGTTCAAAGTTTATTCAGGTGCGTCTGTTTACAGAATCTTTTAAAGTAATTATGGAAAAGCCACAGTCAGAGAATGGAATTTCTTCCTTCGGTGCTCTGATGGTATCCACAGCATCCCGAGTAGGTACTGGTAACATCATCGGTGTTGCAACTGCAATCTGTGCAGGTGGCGCAGGTGCGGTATTCTGGATGTGGGTTACTGCTATTATCGGTGGTGCTTCTGCATTCGTTGAATCAACATTAGCTCAGATTTACAAGAAGAAGAATGACGACGGTACTTCTTACGGTGGTCCTGCGTTTTACATGAGAGACGCTTTAGGCCAGAGATGGTTAGGGGTTATCTTCTCTATCTTAATCATCGCAACTTATGCGGTAGGTTACAACATGTTAGCTGCTTACAACCTTCAGGACACATTTACTGCATTTGATTTCTACAGCAAGACAACTGCAATCGTAATAGGTGTGATTTTAGCTGTATTATTCGGTATTATCGTTATCGGTGGTGCAAAGAGACTTACTAAGGTTACAGAAGTTATGGTTCCAGTAATGGGCGTTCTATACGTTATCGTTGCAATCATCGTTCTTGTTCTAAACGCTAAGCAGATTCCTGCAATGTTCAATATGATTTTTGAATCTGCATTCGATTTCAAGGCAATCTTCGGTGGTTTCGCAGGCTCCTGCATCATGAACGGTATCAAGAGAGGTCTATACTCCAACGAAGCTGGTATGGGTTCTGCTCCAAACGCTGCTGCTACTGCTGACGTTTCTCACCCAGCAAAGCAGGGTCTAGTTCAGATGCTATCTGTATTCATCGATACATTATTAATCTGTACTGCAACTGCATTCATGTGCTTATCCTCCGGCGTTGAATTCAACGGAGAAATGGGTGGTGCATCTTATGTACAGTCCGCAATGCAGGCTAACTTAGGTGACTTTGGTCCAATCTTCTTATCCGTAGCAATGTCCCTTTTCGCATTCACTACACTGATCGGTAACTACTCTTACTGCGAAGGCTGCTTAAGATTCATCCTAAACAGAGAAGTATCCAAGAATGGATTGTTAGCGTTCAGAATGATTGCTACTGCTTTAGTATTCTTAGGTGCTGTAGCTTCCGCTGGTACAGTATGTAATCTTGCAGATATGACTCAGGGTCTAATGGTAATCGTAAACGTACCAGTAATCCTATTATTGATGAAGCCTGCTATGAACTGTCTTGAAGACTACTGCAGACAGAAGAAGGAAGGCAAGAATCCTGAATTTATCGCTGCAAACGCAGGTATTAAAGAAGAACTTGACTTCTGGAAATAAGGAAAACATTTTCATTCATTAAATAAAGACTCCCGTATATTTATAAATACGGGAGTTTTACTTTTTGTTGTATTTTTCTCCATTTTGGTATATCATAGACTATGTATAATTATGTTTTTGAGGAGGCAGAAAGTGAAGAAGTTTAACATCTTTTGTTCACTTATAGTAATACTGACAATGGCAGTTTGCATCATAGCATTTGCCCAAAATATAACTCTTAGAACATCTGCAGCATATACCTTCTATTTCAACGATACCTATGTTGTTGAGAGCGTTTCTACTGAATATGTCAACTCAGAAATGTCAGACATGATAGCTAAGTTCTTTAATTCATGGAATCCGGAAGAATTCCAGATTTATGAAGATACAGGCTATGACATCGAAGGTATTTTTGACGAAAAAGATAGCCACAATATGCTAGCAATTAAAAGGGCACTAGACATCAGCTTCATAATCGGCCTGATTTGCTTTATTATTACTGTGGCAATCTATAGGTACTTTTTGAAGAACGATCACAAGGCTATCTTAAGAAAGCGCTTTAAGATTTCTGCAGTACTTGTGATAGCAGCATTAGCAGCAGAGATGGTACTTCTTAATACTAAGAAGGGAATGACCCTTATTTCCGACACACTTGGATTGGTCAAATTAGAGGCAGACTCTAATTTACTAACGCTTCTTGGCGGAGACTTTATCGGACTTGCTGACAACTTTTTATTAGGAATAACTATAGCCCTATTTTTAGGTGTGACATACATAGTTCATGTATTAACTAAACCGCCTAAGATATTTTTCTAGATATATTTTTTGGAGGAGAGAGATTATGATTCTAGTACATTTAGCTACAGGATTTGAAGAAATCGAAGCTTTAACTGCAGTTGATCTTATGAGAAGAGTTGACATTGATGCACATCTTGTTTCAATGACAGACGATATCCATGTTACAGGTGCACACGGCATTACAGTTAAAGCAGACTATATGTTTGACGACGTTGACTATTCAAAATGCGAAATGATCGTGCTTCCGGGGGGACTTCCAGGAGCACACAATTTAAGAGACCATCAGGGTCTAAGAAAGGAAATTCTAAAGTTTGCGGAAGAAGGCAAGGGACTGGCCGCTATTTGCGCAGCACCTCTTGTTTTCGGCGACCTTGGGATTTTAGAAGGCCGCAAGGCAACTATTTATCCAGGAATGGAAGAAGAACTAAAGGGTGCAGAATACTTAGATTTCCCAGTTGTGAGAGATATGAACATTATCACATCTCAGGGACCTGCTACAGCGATGAAGTTTGCTCTAGCACTTGTTTCATATTTTAAAGGAAAGGATGTAGCAGACGAATTAGAAGAAGATCTGCTGATGATATAGATGAGTTTTAAGACAGATTTACACATTCATTCTTGGTTCTCAGACGGCACTATGGGTCCTTCTGCCATCGTTGATAGATACGCAGGCAGTGATTACGACTTGATTGCTATCACAGACCATGAAGTTTTAGGAGATGTAGAAGAGGCAATCGAGCTTGGCGAAGGCAGAAATATCCGAGTTCTTCAGGGTATTGAGCTTGCAACAATGAACGACGGCATCGAATTACATATCCTAGGATACTATTTCGATACAGAAAACGAAGAGTTAAACGATGCTCTTGAGAGATTAGCAGAAATCAGAGCAGAAAGAAACGAAAAGATGCTAGCTGCCCTAAATGAAATGGGCTACGAGCTTACAAAGAAGGACCTGAAGCAG
>JAFYLX010000101.1 GCA_017556895.1 Bacillota bacterium
CTCCCTCCCTATTTCTAAAATATCCGTAACTCGAGAGGAGCATACAACGATTATTGCCACTTCAAACAGCCAAAATTTCACTTTATGTGTGAGAATCCCCCTCCCAAATCCTACGACATCCTCACTTTAGGAGGGATGATACACATTTTTCACCTCCCAAAACTTAATTTGCTTCTATTTCGGGAGGGGCTAACCCATGTGAAGTTACAGCCAACATTGAAAAATCACTTCCTTTTTTCGTTTTTGTTGCAAATTAAGAATCCATGTGTTAGTATGATTGCAATAACAGAATATTTATAACTGCCACCGGGTAGTAAATGTGTCATTTGAGCATTCGAATCATATCGTTAGGTCTTAGAAGATATGATACGAGTGTTTTTTTTATAAAGGAGGACAACCATGAAAAAATTCATTTTAGAGCAGCCATATTTAGATATTTTTCCAGAGTCTAAAATCGGTATTTTAGTTTGCACAGGAATTGACAATCACATCGTTGATGAAAATAAATATGTTGACTATTTGCAAGAAGCTCAAAAGGAAGCACTTAAGCACATCGCTAACCCTGAGTTCACTGAAAACACAGTTATTCGCACTTGGAGAGATGCTTTCCAGAAATTCAAGACTAAAAAAGGCGCAAGATGTTCCATCGAAGCTATGCTAAAGAGAATATCAAAAGGAAATTCAATCGGAACGATCAACCCACTAGTTGATATATATAACGGGATTTCTCTGAAGTACGGAGTGCCTGTTGGCGGCGAAGATATTGATAAGTTTGACGGAGATAACCGTTTAACTGTTGCAGACGGCGGCGAAGAATTCATTACATATGGCAGTGACAAAAGCGAGCCTCCATATGAAGGCGAAGTTGTTTATAAAGATAATGCCGGTGCAATCTGCAGATGCTTTAACTGGAGAGAATCTGTTAGAACTATGTTATCAGAAGAAACTACAAATGCATTCATGTGCATTGAAACTGTCGCTGGCGAAAAGGACGATGTATTAGATGCTGCTTTAGATGAGCTTAAGACTTTAATCGAAACCGAATTAGGTGGAAAAGTTATAAAGCACATTTTATCTAAAGAAAATCCGGAGGTAGTTATTTTCTAAACTTTATTTAACATTCGACACGGTAGACAACCCAGTATAATTTGATGTACATATTGAAGGTGATAGAAAAGTCGAACGTATCATTCAATACTACAATCTAGATGTCATAGTATCCTACGCAAGCAAAATCACTTTAACACTGTATTGTCAATTATATGGCAGTACAGTTTTATTTTTTTGTGCTATTACAAGCAACTGTACTCTATAAAAAATAAAAAATTGCATATTTTAACATACTCACATTTCGTGTATCCTTTTCATATAGCATAAAACTATCTATGGAGGAATTATATGACTACAATTAATACATCAACAAGGAACAAAACTTTCCAATTGGTTATTAACGCAATGTTTGTGGCTTTGACTTTTGCAGCTACATGGCTAATTAATATCCGTTTACCTTTAATAGGAAGTGGTGGCCTTATCCACATGGGTAATGTTCCACTATTCATCGGAGGAATGCTTTTTGGAAGAAAAACAGGTGCTATTGCAGGAGCATTTGGCATGGCCCTTTTCGATCTTATGAGTGGATGGACTGCATGGGCACCGTTTACTTTTGTAATAGTAGGTGCTATGGGCTACGTAGTTGGCTTTATAGCCGAAAAGAAACCTTTTAAAAATGCAACTGTAAACAACGTAACAAGTGTTATCTTGGCAATTATCATCAAGGTTGTTGGCTACTACGTTGCAGAAGGAATTCTTTACGGAAACTGGATCTTACCAATTGGTTCTATTCCAGGAAATATTATTCAAGTTGGCTTTGCAGGATTTGTAGTAATCCTAATTATCGAACCGTTAAGAAAAATTATGAAATTCAGTTAGGAGATTGGTGATACATGTATAAGATTATGACAGCAGGACCTACACAGGTTAAAGAAAACGTAAGAATGGCAAGAAGTCTAGAGTGTACTAATCCAGACTTAGACATAGAGTTCTTTGATTTTTATAAAGAAACTTGCCAAATGCTATCTAGAGTAACTAACACAGACAATAAGGCCCTTATCCTTGGCGGAGAGGGAATTCTTGGCCTTGAAGCGGCTTGCGCTTCACTAACAGAACCAGGGGACCGTGTACTAATTATCGACAATGGTATCTTCGGTAAAGGCTTTGCTGACTTTGTAAAAATCTACGGCGGCGAACCTGTTCTATACACTGCAGATTACCACAATCCGATTGTTCTAGCAGACCTTAATGAATTCTTAAAAGAAGACCATGATTTCAAATATGCTACAGTTGTTCATTGCGATACGCCTAGTGGTGTACTAAACGATGTAGAAGAAATCAGCAAGCTACTAGATACATACGGCATTATGACTGTAACAGATACTGTTGCAGCACTATTCGGCGAACCACTAGATTTATCTAACAGCAAAATTGATATCCTTTGTGGTGGATCACAGAAAGCACTTTCTGTTCCACCTGGATTAACAATGCTTTGGGTTAGCGATAGAGCTTTTGAAGCAATGGAAAACAGAAAGACTCCAATTGCCAGCTTTTATGCAAACATCTTAACATTCAAAAACTACTACGAAAACAAGTGGTTCCCATACACAATGCCAATCAGCGATATCAACGGACTACGCGTTGGCCTAGAAAACTATTTCGAAGACAAAACAATTCACGAAAGACACGCTAAAATCGCAGCGGCAACAAGAAATGCACTAAAAGCAGGCGGTATCAAGCTATACCTAGAATCCGGCTGGGCTAATACTGTAACAGTGTTAGAAGTTCCGGAAGGCATTACAGACATGCAAATCCTTCAGGGTATGGAAAAAGATTACGGTATCATGATTTCTGGTTGTTTTGATGTATTAGCTGGAAAAGTAGTACGTATTGGTCACATGGGCGAAAACTGTCGTGTAGAACAAATGGTGCCTACATTAGAAGCGCTACAGGGAACTTTAGAAAAATTAGGTTTTGAAGTAAAATGTAATCTCGCTGAAGTTTTTATGGCGGAAATGGAAAAATAATTGAAAAGAGCTATCCATCATGCACTTTGATAGCTCTTTTCTTTTGGCTTATTATTTATCTGAAACATTTCGCGATGTTTCTTGCTACGTAAACACCACTTGCTGATGCGTGGGATAGAGAGTGAGTAATACCACTGCCGTCTCCAATGATGAATAATCCCTTGTGTAATGACTCAAGGTTTTCATCCACGTCAACTTCCATATTGTAGAACTTAACTTCTACGCCGTATAGCAATGTGTCGTCATTGGCAGTACCAGGTGCAACCTTATCTAGAGCGTAGATCATCTCTACGATACCATCTAAGATACGCTTAGGTAATACTAAGCTTAAGTCCCCTGGAGTAGCCTTTAATGTTGGTGTAATGAAGGCGTCTTCCATACGCTTTTCTGTTGAACGCTGACCTCTGATTAAGTCACCAAAACGCTGAACTATAACACCTCCACCAAGCATATTGCTTAGTCTTGCGATAGATTCACCATAACCATTGGAATCTTTGAATGGCTCTGAGAACTTCTTGGATACTAACAGCGCAAAGTTAGTGTTGTTAGTCTGAAGTGCTGGGTCTTCATAGCTATGTCCGTTAGCTGTGATGATTCCGTTAGTATTTTCGTTTACTACAGCACCTTTCGGATTCATGCAGAATGTACGTACCTTGTCGCCGTACTTTGGAGTACGGTAAACAATCTTACTTTCATATAGTTCATCTGTAATATGAGAGAACACGTCTGCAGGTAATTCAACTCTTACTCCGATGTCTACACGGTTAGACTTTGTAGGAATTTCTAAATCCTTGCAGATGCTTTCCATCCACTTACTACCTACACGACCAACTGAAATAATACATTTCTCACAAGTATATGTCTTATCTTTGCATTCTACAGCATATCCATCTTCTAATACGGACACTGTCTTAACAGGCGTATCGAAGAAGAAGTCAACCTTATCTTTTAACTCTGCATAAATATTTTCAAGCACCACATAGTTAATATCTGTACCTAAATGTCTTACAGACGCATCTAAAAGGTGTAAGTCATGTTTAATGCATTCCTTCTTGAAGCTTGTTCCTGCAGTTGTGTATAGCTTTGTACCTTCGCCGCCATGTGCCATATTGATATCGTCAACATAATGCATTAGGTCCATAGCCTTCTGCTTTCCGATATATTCAAACAGAGTACCACCAAAGTCGTTAGTGATATTGTATTTACCATCTGAGAAAGCACCAGCGCCGCCAAAACCACTCATAATTGAGCAGCTTTTACATCCGATGCAAGTCTTAATCTTATCTCCATCGATTGGGCAGTGACGTTTTGCAAGCTCATGTCCTGCTTCGAATACCGCAACTTTTAACTCAGGTGCTTCCTTAGCTAACTCGTATGCAGAAAAGATTCCGCCAGGACCTGCCCCAACAATAATTACATCATATTTCATATTTTCCTCCAAAAACAAAAAATGGTTGACTACAATATAACTTGTAGTCAACCATTAACGGTGGTCGGTAGAAACGTTCAACCATATCTTGAACTTATACAAATTTCCTCGAAGACTATATCACAAAACAAGTCCCCTTGCAAGTTAAATTTCCTATTCTACTTCAACAATTCCATCTTCTTTGATAGTAATTGTCATGCCGTCCTTTACATATTCTAAAAACTCATCTCCTAGGCAATCTATTACCGGCATTGTAACGCCGTCTACCCATACGTCTGCAAGAATTGCTCCCGCTGCAGCTAATGAGTCGATGTGGTTTGCAAAAAGCATACAAGCTGGATTCTTTTCCATAGCACATGCACAGTATAGAACCAGTCCACCTGTAGTTGATCCAATTGTCTGAGGCAGGCAAAGAGCTTTTCCAAGTAATGACTTGCCATGAAGATCCTTGTTGTTCTGGTCACCACATTTAACTTGCTTATCACCAAACTGAAGTGCATTTTGGAAAGAAGCAAGCGTATTAAAACCTTCTTTAGTTACAACAGCCTCAGCCGTTACCTGTCCAGGCGTAACAATTCTTCCTTTAAATACCTTCATTACTTTTCACCTCCTGTAACGATTTTTAGAATTTCTTCATCAGTATAATATCTAGAAGTCGTATATGTACGTAGCTTGTTTGATGAAGTAATTACAGGCATTGATTTGCATAATGGGTTATTCATGTACATTAAAGGACAGATATATGATGTAATAACACCTGTTGCCTTTAATCTAGGTGCATATTCAGTCTTATTGAATTCTTCCAAAACTCCTGGAGCTGCAGTGAATACAGTAGGAACTACAACCTTCTTCTTACCGCTAGCCTTAAGGCCTGCTTCTACATTGTCTGTCCAGTCCTTAAGCTGCTGAAGGGAAAGATGTGGACATCCGATAAAGCAAAGTTTTGGCTGTGCATCTAGGTTTTTCCACATAACTGGATACTCGCTCTTTACTCTTTCAAGCTCTTCATCGTCGATTACATATTCTTTAGCGCCTTCTGCGATTAGGCTTTCTCCTAGTTCTACCGCTTCAGGTGTAAGTCCATGGATATGATATAGGCCTACTGCACCATTAGATGCAGTTGCCGCACCGAAGTCTTTTAGATATGAACAAGCAGAATCATTAAGCTCAGTTCCAATCCATTTTTCCAGGCCATAAACATAAGGAACATCTTCCATAACCTTCATACCGATGGCGGAACCCAGTAACTGTGCCTCTGGCTTCTTTGTAGTCTCAACCTTGATAATCCAAGTAGCCTTTCTTCCTTCGTCAGTTAGAAGACCAAAATATGGAACATAACCTACCATGGAGCCCATAATATCAAGGATACCTGAGTTTCTATTACATCTTGCGCCAAGCACGGAGTTTGCGTAAACTACTGCACTTGATTCTGCCCAAGAAAGAACTTCTCCCTTCTCTGGCTTATTTCCCACTTCGTCCATGTAGCAAGTACATGTGAATGCCTTATCATCCATTAATCCTAGTTTTTCAAGCTGGTCTTCATAGAAGTCCTGCTTTGAATACATGAACTTGTTAAATACGATTTTCTGCAAGAAATTAGCAGGTACATTTGGGTCAATTGGTCTTGGGTCTACTGAGAATTTCTGTTCTGAAGTAACCCCACCATCAAGTAAAGTCTGCATAAGATCATATACCGGAGACATAACCTTAAGGCCGAAGGAAGTTACTAGATGGTTATTCTTAGATGTGATGGGTACCATTTTTTCAGCACCGAATGCTTCCCCATACATCACTAGTGTTTTCATTACTTTCGCAAGAGTCTCGCCCTTTTCACCGTCGAGAATCGCCTGCTGCTCTTTTGTTAATATCATAATTTTTCTCCTTATATTAACCAAAGCTTTAACTTAAAGTTTCATACAAACGTCCCAAGCGCCCCAGATTACTGAACGTAAGTTACCA
>JAFYLX010000102.1 GCA_017556895.1 Bacillota bacterium
CATAATACGGAATAAGTATATGTATTTGTTGCTTCTTCCCGCAGTTATTTTTGTGGTTATCTTTAACTATCTGCCCCTTTCAGGTATTATAATCGCCTTTAAGGATTACGACGTTTTGAAAGGATTTATGGCAAGTGAATGGGTGGGTTTTAAACACTTTCAAAGTGTTTTTGAACTTCCCAACTTCCTGCACGCCATAAAGAACACTCTTATATATAGTGCGGTGTGTCTGTTCGGTCAGTTCCCATTCCCTATACTTCTTGCAATCATGATAAACGAGGTAAGGGTTTCGTGGTTTAAGAGATCCATACAGACGATTTCTTATCTGCCCCACTTCTTATCATGGGTATCGGTTATAGGTTTTGCATATTCGATTTTCTCGCTTTCTGGTTCATGGAACGATTTAATGAAACGGATTTACGGAGAAGGCTACGAAGCAAAGAACCTGCTGTTCGAAAGCAAGAACTTCGTATGGGTACTGTTCCTCTCGGGACTGTGGAAGGATATTGGTTGGTCCTCAATCATATACCTTGCTGCAATCTGCGGAGTCGACCAATCTTTATATGAAGCGGCAGCGATTGATGGTGCGGGAAGATTAAAGAGAATTTGGTACATAACATTGCCGGCAATCAAAACAACAGCGGTACTTATTCTTATTATGAATATAGGTAACCTTGTTAAGAACAACTTTGAACAGGTATACGGATTCCAAAACGTATATATTCAGAATGACACAGACGTTATCGGAACACTTTCTTACAGAGAAGGTATTCAGGGCGGTGAATATTCACTCGCCACAGCGTTCGGCTTGACTCAGGGGCTTGTATCCTTTGCTCTTGTAGTTGTGGCAAACTGGATATCAAAGAGATTAATGGATGTAGGAATATGGTAGGAGGAACAGCATAATGAAAAGAACATACGGAGACAGAATTATAGACATAGTTGTTACAGTAGTTTTATTGCTGTTGTGTGCAATATGCCTTTATCCTTATCTTAACCAGTTGGCAATTGCCTTGAATGAAGGTATGGACTCGGCAAAAGGCGGAATTACAATCTTCCCCCGAAAGCCAACCTTAGAGAACTTTAAGACGCTGTTTGCAGATCCAGGTTATACAAGAGCTTTTGGTATAACAGTTTCCCGTGCGATTTTAAACATGGTAATCTCGGGTCTGGTAACATTTGGTGCAGCTTATGCACTTACCCGTCGTAATCTTATGGGAAGAGCATTTCTTACAAAGTTCTTTGCGCTTCCTTCATATATAACAGCGGGACTTATTCCAATGTACATACTTTACAGATACTTAGGTCTGATTAATAACTTCTGGGTATACGTACTACCATTCAGCTTTGTTTTCTATAACATGGTAATTGTTAGAAGTTTTATTCAGGAAATTCCTGAATCATTAGAAGAATCGGCACTTCTTGATGGTGCAAACGAGGGCGTAATACTTTTCAAAATTATTCTTCCCCTTTCGCTTCCTGTTATGGCAACAACAGCTCTTTGGACATTGGTAGGACAGTGGAATGACTGGACAACGGCTCTCTACTACGTAACTAACGAAAAGCTCTACCCCCTTCAGTATCTTATGATGCGTGTTATCAAGCAGGGCGACCAGTTGAGACAACAGGCAATACTTGAGGCTATGGGCTCTGATACATCGGTACAGACTACATCGGAATCTGTTAAAGCAGCAATGATTATTGCAACAAGTATTCCAATTATTGCAGTATATCCTTTCCTGCAGAAGTATTTCGTATCAGGTGTAACACTTGGTGCAGTTAAGGGATAAAATTTAACATAGCAAATGTTTTTGGGGAAAGATGAAAGATAATTATTTAGGAGGTAAGAAAAAATGAAAAATTTAAAGACCTTTAAAAAAGTTAGTGCTGCTTTAACTGTTGCTGCAATGTTCGGTACTCTGTTTACAGGCGTTTTCGCAGCTGAGGTTGAAGAGATTACAGATGTTCCTGTAATTGAATCAGTTGAGATTGATGTTCCCATCATCTCTGTTGATGTTGAGGATATCGAAGAAGTTGAAGAAGTTAACCTTGGTGAACTCCTTGCCGATGATTTTGATTTAATGTCAACCGGCGACGGTGATGTTACAACAAATCTTATTGGACCTACAGATTCAGATATCACAATTACAGCCGTTACAGCTACCAAAAAAACTGTTGACGATGAAACGCTTTACAATGTAAAGCTTGAGTACACAATGCCTTTACAGGAAACTGCGCCTCAGATAACATTATTGGGTTATGTATTTACCAATACAGTTCCTGATACAATCGAGGATTCTTCTATTAAGGCTATTGACCAGAAAGAACATATAGAGTTAGAAGGTACTACAGTAAGCGAGGGCGAAATTAACTTTACTCTCTCTTCGGCATTTTTTACAAGCAACATTGATACAGCAACATTAGTTCTTATGGTTGGTGCAGATGGTGTTTTTGATAATGAAAATGCACAGGCTGTTGCAATCGACTTAAGTTCTGCAAGTGAAGAAGGCGGCGACTTACCACCTGCTCCTACAACTTGGGAAGCTACAGGCGCTACAGTTGATCCTGATACATTAAGCGTTGCTGCTGATGCTACAGATACAACAATTAAGGCTGAACTCGCTAATGCTGTTGTTACAGTTACAGGCGCAGACAGCAAGTCTTCTGACAAGGTAGAGGTTGCATGGGTTACAACTGATGAAATCGCTGCAGGCACAACAGTAACCTATACAGGTACAGTTACACCTGCTGCAGATGCTGATTGGACCGGTTCACAGACTGTTACAGTTACAGTTACAATCGAAGCAGCACAGGGCGGCGAATCAGGAGATGATGTAACTGGCGGTATGTACGGTGATGTAACTGGAGATGGAGAAATAAAGACAGCTGACTGGATGATGATTCTGAATCACATCAAGGAAGTTGCTCCTGTTGCAGAACTGAATGACCCAACAACTGCTTTGTTTAAAGCGGCTGACGTGGCTACAGATGGACAGCTTAAGACAGCTGACTGGATGATGATTTTGAATCACATTAAAGAAGTTGATACCTCTACTATTGTAGGTACTGAGTTTTAAAAATTACATTTAAAATAATAACACAAATTAATTATGGAGGAAGAAAAATGAGAACATTTAAGAAAATCTCTGCAATAGTTGTTGCTATTGCAATGGTACTTAGCCTTGTATCTTTTAGTGCTTTTGCAGCTGGTCATGTATTAAGCTACAGCTTTAAAGATGGAGATACAGTGGTAACTGAGGCGAAAGCTGGAAAGACCTTAAAAGTTGAAATTACTTTACCTGTTGATACATACTCATCTGTAGGTTTTGAACTTGATCCTGCTGATGGTATTACGATTGAATCTGCCGATATTACTATGAATGCAGCGTATAAAGGTATTGCTACTGTAAAGTCAAGAGGAAGTATTTATTTTGAA
>JAFYLX010000103.1 GCA_017556895.1 Bacillota bacterium
ATGCAGTCAATCATGCTCTCACAGCAAGAAACTGGCTCATAGGCTATAACATTGTAGAATTTGAACAAAACGGAGAGGATCGATGGGATACGGCAAGTGCATTGAGGAATTCGATGCTAGACTTCCGGAAATCTTAAAGGCTCTAGGCGAAGATGACGTACTGATGATTACTGCTGACCACGGTAATGATCCAATTGCAGAAGGAACTGACCACACTAGAGAGTATGTTCCGGTATTGGTATACGGCAAGAATTGCAAGAAGGGTGTAGACCTTGGCATCAGAGGTTCCTTCGCAGATGTAGGCGCTACAGTATGTGATATTTTGAACGTTAAGATGCCTGAAATAGGTAAGAGTTTCAAAGGAGAGATTTTATAATGAATATGGTATCTATTATCCAAAAGAAAAAAGATGGCCTTGAACTTACGGCTGAAGAAATTAAGTGGTTCGTTGACGGCTATGTTGCAGGAGATATTCCTGATTATCAGGCGTCTGCATTACTTATGGCAATATATTTCCAAGGACTATGCAATGAAGAAATTTTCCACCTGACTGAGGCTATGAGATATTCCGGTGATACTATCGACCTTTCAGGTATTGACGGCATAAAAGTTGATAAACACTCTACTGGTGGTGTAGGTGATAAGACGACTCTAGTTGTGGCACCTCTTGCTGCGGCGTGTGGAGTTCCTATTGCAAAGATGAGTGGCAGAGGTCTAGGTTTTACAGGCGGTACTATCGATAAGATGGAGTCTATTCCAAACTTCAAAACGTCCCTTGAGGCTGATGAATTCATCAATCAGGTAAATACTATGGGTATGGCTGTTATCGGCCAAACTGCTCAGGTTACTCCTGCAGACAAGAAGCTTTATGCCCTTAGAGACGTGACTGCTACAGTAGATAATTTTGGCCTTATATCTTCAAGCATTATGAGTAAGAAACTTGCTGCCGGTAGCGACGCAATCGTGCTAGATGTTAAAGTGGGTGATGGTGCATTTATGGAAAACATCGACGATGCAGTTAAGCTTGCCAAGATGATGGTTGAAATCGGTAATAGTGCTGGCAGAAGAACTGTGGCTGCAATTACAGAAATGGGTCAGCCTTTAGGATGTGCCGTCGGAAACAGCCTAGAGGTTATCGAAGCAATCGAGACTCTAAAGTGCAATGGCCCTAAGGATATTACAGAACTTGCCCTAAAACTTAGTGGCATCATGGTATATTTAGGCGGAAAGGCACAGAGCCCAGAAGCAGGTATGGAAATGACTAAGAAGGCTATGGAAGATGGAACTGGCCTTGCAAAACTTGGCGAATTTATTGCTGCACAGGGTGGTAATCCTGAAGTTATCAATGATTATAGCTTGTTCCCTCAGCATTCTATCACTGCTGAACTTAAGGCAGAAGCGGATGGATTTGTGAAGAGCATCGAAGCTAGAAAGATTGGTCTTGCTTCTCAGCAGACTGGTGCAGGAAGAGCGACTAAGGAAGACGACATTGATCTTTCCGCAGGTATTAAGGTTCTTAAGAAGGTGGGGGACGAGGTTAAGGCCGGAGAAGTTCTTGCAATTTTCTACGGTAATGACCAAAACAAAATTGATAGCGCAATGAAGATTGCAGGTGAAGCTTTTGAAGTAGGCAAAGAGCCTTGTGATGCACCGAAGTTAATTAAGGAAATCATAGGACTATAGATAGTTTATTGAAGCTAGTGAACCGCTGTTTATCAGCGGTTCTTTTGTTGTGTCCGCAAATCCGTACATGTAATTGTGGCGAATTACTCGATATAACAAAGAAAAGACATATATTATCTATTAAAAGTGGATGATATGTAAAGAATACCGTACAGTATCGTGACTGGATTTGTAGAAAGTGTAAGGAAATGCGTACAAAAACGCATAAACTGTTGTTATTGGGCGAGATTTATACAAAAATAGAGTGAAAAAACTATTAAATGTCATGTCGTTTAATGTTCATAAATGTTGAAATTTCAACGTTGTTAAATTTAGTGTATATATTTTGTAAAAATTGGCACATCATTTGCACAATCTAATTGTAATAACAGCCTATTAGTAATAGAAAAAGTGTTGTATTTGTTCCTCGCAGCACTTTTTCTTTTATGAAGGGAAGGCTTTATAGAGAACGGAGGATGATTTTACTATGGATAGACTTTATATGAGATCTAAAGACAGAACTCAATATGCTGTAGAAGGTCTGTACAAGGATTTAGAGAGACGAATTGTGTCCAGCCCTGCGGGACAATGCCCTGTTGATATGGCAGCAGCATTCCTTAGAATGTGCCATGCTCAGTCTTGTGGTAAATGTGTCCCTTGTAGAGTAGGCCTTGGACAGCTACAAAATATGTTAGAAGATATTCTTTCTATGGATAAAACTGTAGATATGAAGATTCTTAATAGATTAGAAAAGACGGCGAAAGCTATAAAATATTCTGCTGATTGCGCTATAGGCGAAGAAGCAGCATCAATGATTTTAAGAGGCCTTGACGGATTTAAGGATGATTATGAGTCACATATTCTTAACCACTGTTGTGCAGATAATGTTATCGACAAGAGACAGTCTGTTCCTTGTCGAGGGGCTTGTCCTGCAGGTGTAGATATCCCAGGCTATACTGCTTTAGTTCATGCTGGTAGATATGACGATGCAGTTAAGTTAATTCGTAAGGATAACCCATTCCCAACTGTATGTGCACTTATTTGTGAGCACCCATGCGAAAATAAATGTAGACGTAACATCATTGATGCACCGGTTAACATTAGAGGTATCAAGCGTTTTGCGGTTGATAATTGTTCCGAGTTTGTATCTGTACCAGAAAAAATGGACGATACAGGTAAGCGTATTGCTGTTATTGGCGGAGGCCCGTCTGGACTTTCTGCGGCATACTTCTTATCAATTATGGGACACAAAGTTACTGTATTTGAGAAACGCGCACAGCTAGGCGGTATGTTACGTTACGGTATTCCAAGTTATAGACTTCCAAGAGAAAGACTACAGTGGGATATTGATGCTATTGCTGCTACTGGTGTTGAATTTAAGGTAGACTACGATGTAAAGTCTGATGAAGCTATAAAGGAAATTAAGGAAAACTATGATGCTATGTTCCTATCAATAGGATCTCATAACCATAAGAACCTAGGTATCCCAGGCGAATATGCCAAGGGCGTGATTCCAGCGGTAGAAATGCTTAGAGGCATTGGCGATGATAGCATGCCAGATTTCCACGGAAAATCAGTTGTTGTTATAGGCGGTGGTAACGTTGCGATGGACGTAGCAAGAACTGCAAAACGTCTAGGAGCTAGTGAATCTAGTATCGTATACAGAAGACGTAGAGACGACATGACTGCACTTCCAGAGGAAATAGAAGGCGCAATTGCTGAAGGGTGTCAGTTATTCCAGTTAAAGGCTCCATCAGAAATAATCGTTGATAAGAACGGTCACGTAAAGGGCCTATATGTTCAGCCACAGATTGCATCTGAAGCGGACAAGTCAGGCCGTCCAAGACCTGTTGACGCTGATCAGCCTAGAGAAAAATTGATGTGTGACATCATTATTTCCGCAATTGGACAGGCAACTGACCTTGAGTTCTTTGAGAAGTACGGTGTTCCTGTATTCAAGGGTAATATCAAGACAGAACGAAGCAGTGTAGTAGACAGTGTTAGAGGTATATATGCAGGTGGTGACTGTGTAACTGGCCCATCCACTGTTATTAATGCAATCGCAGCTGGTAAGGTTGCGGCCGCAAACATCGATACATATTTAGGATATAATCACGAAATTACTGTAGATATAGATATCCCAGATCCACTTGTAGAAGATAAGAAGGCAAGAGGACGAATTGAACTAAAAGAACGATATGCAGCAGAAAGAGGCGGCGACTTCGGAGAAGTAGAACTTCCAATGACAAGAGAGGAATCTCTTGTGGAATGTTCAAGATGTCTACGTTGTGACGCATGCGGTTTTGGATCATTCAGAGGAGGTAGAATCGAAAAATGGTAAACTTAATCATAGATGGACAGAAAATCTCCGTTCCTGAAGGAACAAGTATATTAGAAGCGGCAACAAAGGTAGGTATCAAAATCCCTCATCTTTGCTATTTAAAAGACCTTAATGAGATAGGTGCTTGCAGAGTTTGTTTAGTAGAAAAAGTAGGCATGGAAAAACTGATTACCGACTGTAATACAGTTGTAGAAGAAGGCATGGAAATCCTGACAAACAGCCCCCGCGTTCGTCAGACAAGAAGAATTAACGTAGAATTAATCCTTTCTGACCACGACTGCAAGTGCGTACAGTGTGTAAAGAGTGGAAACTGCACTTTACAGAGAATTGCAAACGACCTAGGTATTATTACACTACCTTATGAGAATATTGCTGAAGTAAATCGTTGGGATTTCGATTTGCCACTGATCCGTGAAGCATCAAAGTGTGTAAAGTGCATGAGATGCGTACAGATATGCGAAAAAGTTCAGGGTATGAACGTTTGGGATATAACTGGATCTGGATACAGAACTTCTGTGGGTGTTGCAAACAATAAGAAGATTACTGAGGCGGATTGTGCATTATGTGGCCAGTGTATTACACATTGCCCAGTTGGTGCACTGAGAGAACGTGATGACAGAGATGTTTTAAGAGATGTCCTTGCGGACCCTGACAAAATAACTATGGTACAGATTGCTCCGGCTATTCGTACAGCTTGGGGCGAAGGTATTGGTATTTCCAAGACTGAGGCTACAACAGGCAAATTAGTAAGTGCTCTTAGAAGAATTGGCTTTGACTATATCTTTGATACTACTTACACTGCCGACCTAACTATTATGGAAGAAGGTAGCGAGTTTGTAGAAAGATTCACTCACAAGCAGGACTATAAGTGGCCGATGTTTACATCATGTTGTCCGGGTTGGATTAGATTTGTAAAGACTCAGTATCCTAAGTATATAAAGAACTTATCAACTGCTAAATCTCCACAGCAGATGTTCGGTGCTATGTCAAAGACATATATTGCACAGAAGTTAGGCGTAGATCCAAACAAGATTTTCTCAGTTTCTATCATGCCATGCGTAGCAAAGAAGTATGAAAAGGGCGTAGAAGCTGTAGATGATGCAGGCCACGGAAAAGACGTAGACTTAGTTCTAACTACAAGAGAACTTGTAAGAATGATTAGAGCGGATAATATTCAGCCGTCTGACTTAAAGGAAGAAGAGTTTGACCCTATCTTCGGAGAAGGATCAGGTGCCGGCGTAATCTTCGGTGCGACTGGTGGCGTTATGGAAGCAGCTCTTAGAAGCGCATACTATTTAGTTACTGGAGAAAATCCAGAGGCTGATAGCTTCAAAAGTGTTCGAGGCATGGATGGATGGAAAGAGGCTACTTTCGAAATCAAAGGAATGAAGGTTCGTATAGCCATTGCAAGTGGCTTAGGTAACGCTAGAAAACTTATGGAAGCCATAGACAAAGGCGAAGTAAAATATGATTTTGTTGAAATTATGGCATGCCCAGGAGGATGTGTAGGTGGAGGAGGCCAGCCGACTAAGGATGGATATGAATTTGCCGAAGCACGAGGCGAAATCCTTTACGGGCTAGACAAATTCTCTGATCTTAGATTCTCCCATGAGAATAAGGCGGTTCAATTGACATACGAAGAGTTCTTAGGGGAACCAAATTCCCATAGAGCACATGAACTGTTACATACTGACCTTAAGTATTGGGAATTGGATATGAATAGATAGTACAATTTAAAACATAAATTGGAGGCTTAAGCTTAATGACATTTTAACTTAGTGACATTGGCCTAGGCCTTCTTTTTTTGTAAATCTTGGCGTATGTTGGCGTATGAGAGCAGGCGAATGCATATATTTAATGAGAAATATGCTAGCGAAAGGACGGCTCTTTTATGATGCGAAAAAAGGTATGTATTACGCTCCTAGGTTGTATGGTG
>JAFYLX010000104.1 GCA_017556895.1 Bacillota bacterium
TGGTTCACCCTTGTTTGTAGTGATTAGAATCTCAACCTTATCCATGCCGATTTCGGTAGGGTCTAGAAGTGTCTGGATGTCTATCTTAACCATTGAATCTTTGAAGTAAAGGTCGTGTAGTTCCTTTTGGATTGATGCTTCAAGTTCAAGTGCATTCGCCTTACGAACATCCGTCAACTCGTTGCACACAGAAACTAGCTTTGTCTTTAAATCCTTTAGCTGTCTCATCAACGCTAGCTTTTCGTCATCGAAGTTTTCAATGATAGCGAGTTTTTCTGATAGATTAGCCTGATATTCTAGGATTTCTTCGATAGTATCACCATATTTTTTCTTAAGGCCATCGATTAAATTAAGTCTAGCTATTGCATCATCAAGCTCAGAAGGGGAGAAGACTACGGAATCTTTTAAACTTCTTAGGCTTCTACAGATTTCTTCTAGTCTGTAGTATGTATCTCCAAGTTCTTCGCTAAGTTCAGCAAGGTCACTGGAATATTGTGAAATCTCTTCGATAGATTTCACTGCAAAATTAAGCCCATCCATAACGGAAGGAACTTCATCGTACATTGATGCGTAAGATCTAGATAAGTTGTCATAAATCTTTTCGCTATTTTGAAGTACCGCAATTCTTTCTTCTAGTTCCTTATCTTCGCCAATTACCAATGCGGCCTTTTCGATTTCTTCTGCTTCATATTTGTAGAAATCAAGCTTTCTAGCGTTTTCTTTTTCTGCAGAAAGTAGTTTTGCTAGCTTGCTTTTGCAGGCGGAAAATTCTGCGAAAACAGTGTAAACTTCGTCTTTAAGAGGTCCTGTAACATCGTTCTTGTAGGCATCTAGAAGTTCGATGTGATATTCGGGGTTTAATAGGGACTGGTTGTCGTACTGGCCGTGGATGTCGGCAAGTTTTGAGGCAACCTTGTTTATCTGTGCAAGTGTTACGATTTCTCCGTTTAGCTTGCAAAGATTCTTGCCTGTAGCTGATATTTCCCTGGTAATAACGACGTCTTCACCGTCTAATGCAGCCACTAGCTGAATAGTAGCCTTATCAGTACCGGTTCTTACATAAGAAGAATCAGCTCGGCTACCAAGAGCCAGGCTGATTGCTTCGATTACTATAGATTTACCGGCACCCGTTTCTCCGGTAATAATGTTTAACCCCTCAAAAAAACTAACTTCGGTATTTTCAATAATAGCAAAATTTTTAATGCTAATATGATTAATCATTCTTTACCCTCGTATATAACATTTCTTGGAATTTTTCTTTTATTTCTGCAACACTCTCTTCGGAGTCTGCAAGCAGGAAGATTGTGTTGTCTCCGGCAATACTTCCAACTAAATGGGGAATCCCGCAATTGTCAATTGCTTCTGCTGCGGCGCCCGCGCAGCCTGACAGTGTCTTGACGCATACGATATTGCCTGAGGAATCAATCCCCGTGATTGTTTCTCTAAAGATCTTGCCGAATCTATCTGATGCAGGTGTGTCGGCAGATCGATTAGATGCATATTTATACTTTCCGGTGCTGGAAAGAACTTTAACTAACTGTAATTCTTTAATATCTCTGGAAACTGTAGCTTGTGTAACGTTGTAGCCGCTTTCTTTGAGGAGTGCCGCTAGGTTTTCTTGAGTGTCGATCTCATAGAGAGTAATCAGCTCAAGGATCTTGTTTTGTCTTGAATAACGCATATATAGTCTCCTTTACATATTTGTAACTATGTCTAAAGTTTAACATACCCACTTTGGGTTTGCAAGTAGACAAACAAATGTTTGTGTGTTATAATTTGAGTCTATAAAAAAGGAAAAAGAGGTTGAAAAATGCGTATTTTGGGCATCGACCCGGGTTATGCCATTCTCGGCTGGGGAGTGATAGATGTGGTAGGAAACAGATTCTCTGTTGTGGACTACGGTTCTATCTTAACAGACACGAGTATGGAGATGCCGGCTCGTCTGCAGGTCCTATATAATGGACTTACAGAACTTATACATAAATATAAGCCAGATGACGCTTCTATAGAGCAATTATTCTTTAACAGCAATGCCAAAACAGCAATTCTAGTAGGTGAAGCGAGAGGCGTTGCCGTTTTAGCGTGTGCTAATGGCAATCTGAATATAGGTGAGTATACACCTCTTCAGATTAAACAGGCCCTTGTTGGTTACGGTAGAGCGGACAAGAAACAGGTTCAGTACATGGTCAAGACTATGCTTAACCTAAAGGCTGTCCCAAAGCCTGACGACACGGCCGACGCACTAGCAGCAGCTATTTGCCATGCACACTCAGCGGGAACAAAGAATGTTTTAAAGGGGATTAAACTATGATTAGATACGTCAAAGGTACATATGGAATGACAGTAAATGGAGGGATCGTGGTAGAGACGTCTTCAGGCATAGGCCTAGAAATCTTCTTACCTATGAACTCTCAGATTTATAAATACTCAGAAGGCGACACGGTTATGGTATACACTTCCATGATTGTTAAGGAAGACAGCATGACTCTGTATGGCTTCCACAATAGAGAGAGCCTAGAAATCTTCGAAAAACTTATTACTGTTAGTGGTGTGGGTGCTAAGGGTGCCCTTGCCATCGTAGGAACTCTTAGTGTAGATGAACTAAAGAGAGCAATCGCCTTCGAAGATGCTAAAGAGATTGCTAGAGCAAACGGAATCGGAAAGAAGACAGCAGAGCGCATCATTCTTGAACTTAAGGACAAGATGGGCCAGTTTGATGGTGAAATTCCGTCAGGAGCTGCAGTTTCCAATGTTTCTGCACTTTCCGCCGACGCTAGAACAGAGGCAATCAGCGCAATGGTTGCCCTAGGATATACTAAGGCAGAAGCCTTCAGCGCCGTTTCAGCGGTTAACGATGAAGGCCTAACTAGCGAAGAATACATTAAAAAAGCACTTAAAAACTTGTTTTAGGGGATAAATAATGGAAAACGAAAGAATTACATCTGCAAACATCAGTCCGGGTGAGATTAGACAGGAAACTACTCTAAGACCTCAGACTCTGGATGATTATATAGGACAGAAGGAAGCCAAAGGCAATCTAAAGGTCTTCATCGAGGCTGCAAAGCTAAGAGGAGAACCGCTTGACCATGTGCTTTTCTATGGACCTCCAGGTCTTGGTAAGACTACCCTTGCAGGCATCATCGCTAACGAGCTTGGTGTAGACATCAAGATTACATCTGGTCCGGCCATAGGCAGAGCGGGAGACCTTGCGGCGATTCTTACTAATCTTAACGAGAACGATGTCTTATTCATCGACGAAATTCACAGAATGAATAGATCCGTTGAAGAAGTTCTATACTCTGCGATGGAAGACTTCGCCCTTGATATCATCATCGGTAAGGGCCCATCTGCAAGATCTATAAGACTTGACCTTTCAAAGTTTACTTTGATTGGCGCGACTACTAGAGCCGGAAGCCTTAGTGCGCCTTTAAGAGATAGATTCGGTGTGCTGAGCAAGTTCGAGATGTATACTGTGGATGAACTATCAGAGATTATAATGCGTTCAGCTGGCATCTTGAATATAGAGGCTGATGAGGCTTCAGTCCGTGAGATGGCAATGCGTTCTAGGGGAACGCCAAGAGTTGCAAATAGAATGCTTAAGAGAATCAGAGACTTCTCTCAGGTTAAAGGAAAGGGCGTAATCGACCTTGAAATAACAAAAGAGGGACTTGATGCACTTGGAATCGACAACATGGGCCTTGAGAGACTAGACAGAGAGATTCTAATGGCAATTATCGAGAGATTTAACGGCGGTCCAGTGGGCATCGACACTATTGCAGCCTCAATCGGCGAAGAAAGGGTTACAATCGAAGACGCTTACGAGCCTTATCTAATTCAGATTGGCTTCTTAAGCAGAACACCAAAGGGTAGAATGGTAACACCACTTGCCTATAAGCATCTAGGCCTTCAGGTACCGGATGAAGAATAGCTTTAAATAGAATAGTTAGGACACTAAACAGTCCGAAATAATTATATATAGACGGAGAATTATATGCATATTAACGATTTTGATTATATTTTACCAGAAGAACTGATTGCACAGCGCCCGATGGAAAAACGTGACCAGTGTAGAATGATGGTTCTAGATAGAGAAAACAAGACGGTGGATCACAAGGCTTTCTGTGATGTTATCGACTATCTTGAAGAAGGCGACTGCCTAGTAATGAATGACTCCAAGGTTATTCCTGCTAGAATCTTTGGTACTAAGGAAGGTACTGGGGCAAAAGTTGAGTTTCTTCTTATTAAGAGACTTGAAGGCGATGTTTGGGAGACTATGGTTAGACCGGGCAAGCGTCTTAAGGTTGGAGATTCCGTTTCTTTCACAGAAGATGGAAGTTTCAGAGCTGTTATCAAGGACTACGGCGAAGACGGAACTAGACACGCTGAGTTTATCTATGACGGGGTTTTTCTAGAAAGACTTGAGGAAATCGGCCACATGCCGCTTCCACCATACATTGAAAGACCGAGTGATACTGACGACAAGGACATGTATCAGACTGTATATGCTCACGAGGAAGGCTCAGTTGCCGCGCCTACTGCAGGACTTCACTTTACAGAGGAGCTTCTTCAGAAGGTTAAGGACAAGGGCATCAAGCTTGCTTACGTGACATTGCACGTTGGAATCGGTACATTTAGACCGGTTAAGGTTGAAAACATCGAAGATCATCACATGCACTTCGAAGAATATACAGTAAGCCAGGAAACTGCCGACATCGTTAACGAGACTATTAAGGCTGGCGGCAAGATTGTTTCCGTAGGTACTACTTCATCAAGAACTCTAGAGAGTGCAGCGAAATTTGATGAAGAAGAAGGAAGATATTTCCTTGAAGCAGGTAATGGAAGCACAGGAATCTTTATATATCCTGGATACGAGTTTAAGATCGTAGACAAGCTTATTACAAACTTCCACCTACCTAAATCAACTCTATTAATGCTTATTTCCGCCCTATACGACAGGGAAGAAATATTAAAGGCATATAAGGTGGCTGTAGACGAGAAATACAGATTCTTTAGCTACGGCGATGCAATGATAATTATCTAAGAGGAGGGGCATTGAAGGCATCATCAATGCAAATTAGAATTATGAAACATGCAGTAACTTACGAATTACTAAAAGAAGATAGCCGCACTAAAGCGCGTCGCGGCGTACTTCATACACCACACGGAGATATTCAGACTCCGGTATTCATGCCTGTAGGTACTCAGGCGACTGTAAAGGCTATGAGACCTGAGCAGGTTGAGGAAATGGGTGCAGAAATCATCCTTTCCAACACATATCATCTATACCTAAGACCTGGCCACGAAATCGTAAAGGAAGCCGGCGGTCTTCACAAGTTTATGAACTGGAACAAGGCTATCCTAACTGACAGTGGTGGTTTCCAGGTATTCTCTTTAGGAAAACTAAGAAAAATCACTGAAGAAGGCGTGCAGTTCCGCTCTCATATCGATGGTTCCAAGCACATGCTTACACCGGAAAAGGCTATGGAAATCCAGAACGCATTAGGCTCTGATATCATTATGGCTTTCGACGAATGTGCACCATATCCGGCAGATAGAAGATACGTTAAAGACTCTCTAGAAAGAACAACTAGATGGCTAAAGCGTTGCAAGGATGCACATCAGGATGTAGAAAGACAGTCACTGTTTGGTATCATGCAGGGTGGTATGTACAAGGATTTAAGAAAGCAGAGTGCAGAAGAAATCGTAGATCTTGACTTACCGGGCTATGCTATCGGCGGACTTTCCGTAGGAGAACCAAAGGAAATTATGGTAGACATCCTAGACGACTGTGTAGACCATCTGCCTAAAGAAAAGGCTCGTTACCTAATGGGCGTTGGTACTCCTGACTATCTATTCGAAGGCGTTGAGAGAGGGGTAGACATGTTCGACTGCGTTCTTCCAACAAGAATCGCTCGTCACGGACTTGCTATGACATCCCACGGCAGAGTAAACATCAAGAACAAACAGTACGAAAGAGATTGGTCTCCGCTTGACGTAGAATGTGATTGCTACACTTGCAGAAACTACTCCAAGGCTTACTTAAGACACTTATTCAAGGCGGACGAAATGTTATCTTCAATGCTTTTATCCACTCATAACTTACACTTCTTGGTTAATATGATGGGCAATATCAGAAAAGCCATCGAAGAAGACAGATTCTTAGAATACAAACACGAATTCTATGAAAAATATGGAAGATTCTAAGGAGGGTTACCGTAATGGAGATTTGTAAACATAATGAATTCTGCGGTGGATGCATCTATCAGGAGCATTCTTACCCAGAGCAGTTAGAAATAAAAGAGAAGGAAGTCCTTGCACTTCTTGAAAAGAAGGATGTACATCCCGAATTTATCGACAAAATCGAAGGTTGTCCTGTTCAGTATAGATACAGAAACAAGATGGAATATACTTTTGGCGACCTAGTTAAAGATGGAGAGATGACTCTTGGTATGCACAAAAAGGGTCACTTTATGTCCATCATCACTGTAGACGAATGCCAGCTTGTTGACGAAGACTTCAACAAGGTGCTACGTTTTACGCTAGACTTTGCAAACGAAAGAGGCTATAAGCATTATCATAAGAAATCCCACACAGGACTTATGCGTAACCTAATCGTTAGAAAAGGCATGAGAACTGGTGAGTTATTAGTTAATATCGTAACTTCATCAGAAGAAGGTTTTGACGAAGAAGCTTACGTAGAAGGCTTAAGAGCTCTTGAACTAACAAATAATATCGTGGGCGTACTTAGAACTTTCAACGACCAGCTTGCTGACGCTGTAGTATGCGACAGCCTTAAGGTTCTTTGGGGCAGAGACTACTATATGGAAAAACTATTAGGCTTAGACTTCAAAGTAAGTGCTTTCTCTTTCTTCCAGACAAATATCGAAGCGGTAGAAAGACTATACAGCGAAGCTCTTGATCTAATCGACGGTCTTGAAGGCAAAAAGGTATTCGACCTTTTCTGCGGTACAGGTACAATCAGCCAGCTAATGGCTCTAAAGGCTAAAGAA
>JAFYLX010000105.1 GCA_017556895.1 Bacillota bacterium
CCGGTAAACGCCTGACCGTTACAGGTATATGTTACAGTTGTTCCCTCTGTTGCATCTGCCGCAGCCAATACATTTATCATATGATTTTGTCCATCATATGTTACTGTACTGTCTGAGAATGTATAGCCTGTTATATCCATAGGCTCCGTTGAACCGCCAACTTCAACATCTGACTCACAGGTCGCAGTAGCGACATCAATTGTATCGCCCATTGAAGACAATGTGAATGAATATTCCTCTGCTTTCAAGTTGTTACCAAGATCTACGTCAAAGCTTACTGAATCATCTGTAACCGCATTTATAGCATCCATATATACCACATTATCTTTACTGTCTTTAACAACAAGGAGAATACGGTTTGCACCTGAAAGTGCATTATTTGTACTTGCATTAAATGTCTTATTTTCAGAATCAAACGCAACATTAAATTCAAGTGGTGCAGGTGTAATCACAAGCTTAGCGTTTAACACTAGATCATTATAACCTGATTTTGATACTGTTGCTGTTACGTTGTATGTGCCAACTTGAGTTGCTCCGGTAAACGCCTGACCGTTACATGTGTAAGTTACAGTTGTTCCCTCTGTTGCACCTGCTGCAGCCGATACAGCCATTAAATGCTTTTGTCCATCATATGTTACTGTGCTGTCTGATAATGTATAACCTGTTATATCTTGAAGCGCTGTTCCTTCCTTCTTTCCACTGTATTTGACATTGTCAATATAAAGTGTACCTACGCTGTAACGGTTAAGATAAAATCTTACATACGCATCATTGGAGTTGTTTAAAGTTCCACGCTCAAATTCGTAACCATCAAGATAGCCTCTGTATGTTAAGTTGTTAAAGTCAAAAACATACGAAGCGTGATGCCAGGTATCCTTACTGTATTTACTTGAAGCCAATGCACCGAATGCACGTCCCTGTACAACATCTCCATCCGCACTGTTTTTCAAATGATGCGTAATCGCATTACCACTTGAATTAGCGGAATAAAAATCATAATCAAGTGTTATAAGTTTGCTTTCAGGAACAGCAATACTGCTAATATCTAAGTAACTTGTTCCGCTTTCATGTGAACCATCGTACGAAAAGGCCATTGCCTTACTGCCTGTTCCAGGCGCAGTCTGATATGTACATGACTCGGTTGGCTCAAGATTCTGTGAGCCAAATGTTACATTCCCACCTATACTGCCACTTTCAAAATCCTGTTTTACAGCATCAGCTGTATCTATCATATTAGTTGCCGAATAATTATATGTACCTACAGTATATGAAGTTCCATCATTTCTTTTTACTATTACCTTAAGGGTATGATTACCGCTCTCAAGAGGAACTTCATAGCAATACGGAGCTGTGGATACAGTTTTGGCAAGATTTCCGTCAACATAGAAGTCTACCGAGGTAAGTCCAGTTGCAGACGTTGGTACTATTCCCGTCGCTTCTTTATCTACCACATATACCTTTTGCTTGTTTTCACCAGTCGATGAAAGAGCAAAACGATCGCCTTCAGCTATACCTTTTACAGCATAAATATCTGCAGATTTAATCATAAGCTTAGCTGTTAATACTAAATCGTTATATCCTGATTTTGATATTGTTGCTGTTACGGTGTATGTACCTATCTCTGTCGCTCCGGTAAACGCCTGACCGTTACATGTATATGTTACAGTTGCTCCCTCTGTTGCATTTGCCGTAGCCGATACATTTATCATATGCTTTTGTCCGTCATATGTTACTGTGCTGTCTGAGAATGTGTAGCCTGTTATATTAGGAAGTTGTGAAGTACTTACTATATATTTGTCCTTGCTTAAAGTATACTCAGACAAAACTTCGTTAGCTGTAAGCTCTCCATCATATACTTTAACATCGCCCAGTGAGATGTTTGTAGACCAGAAAAGATATTGGTTGGTCGGTGTTGTCTCACCACCAAACGCAATCTTTGCGCTTGTTACGTTACCGGACGGCTTTACAACCATCTTTGAGTACACATACTTACCGTTTATATAGATCTTCATAACTTTTCGGTTGTTTGAGCTATACGCCGGGTTTGTTATAACATAATGTGCCCATTCACCTGCCGCCTCATCTGTAATATCGGCATATGTGGGATTCCATCTACCTGTTAAGGCAAACTTACCCTCTGTTGTCGCACCCTGTCCAAGCGAGAACAAATGCATTGAGTCTGTTTCACCGTCATATGTTACGTTATAGTCAAGGAAATTGTATGAACAACCTGCCTGGTTTACAGGAACATAATTTGCCCAAAATGATATTGTATTTGCTCCTTTTTCCATCGCAGCATTCTCAACTGTGCTATATACATTGTTATCATAACATGCCACATAGTTTATTGTTCTTTTCAAATATGAAGTTGTTGATCCCATAGCATTTGAAAATGTTTGCTTTGACAAACTAAGCCCAGATGGCCCTCCGCTCAAAGACGACATTTTAACCACTGTAGATGAAGCCAATGTACCGTTGTTTGTTATGCTACCTATTGATGTCGCAACAGTTTTAGGGTCTGTTGTTGTATCTTTAACATAAGTTGACATATCGAGGTCTATTAATACATCTCCATCGTATGGCTCTATAGTTACTGCCGGTGCCGGATGTTCTGTATCAGTGCTCACCACGCTTGGGCTTTGATACGAAGTAAGACTGTTGCAAGCCTGTTCAACCAGACTCTGGCTTGGAATCG
Organism: Bacillota bacterium; assembly: GCA_017556895.1. Next base: position 2,696 of record JAFYLX010000105.1, read on the forward strand.
TACCGTGTTCGTTAAAGTACAGGAACATAAATATCTCTTTTTGAGCAAGTGGCCATGCATGACCGCCCCATGATGTTGGAGCTTGATACATGGTGACTAAACCTTCCTTGTTATTACCTGTAGATTCTATAGCGTCCTTATAACGATTAATGTTTCCAATAAACTGTGCGTCTTCGGCCTGACCTGCCGACAAGTATGCAAAAGCTTCCGGATCCTTTGAGTAATAAATGTCTTTCTTGTTGTTATAATATCCGCCGCTACCTTCACCTAAATAGAATTGCTGCGATGGGCTCAACGCGCCAATCTTCTTAATACGAGTGTTATGCACAGCACCTGCCTGAACAGCTGCCATACCACCTAATGAAAATCCGCCTACCAAAATATCGCCTTCAGTATCAATCTGTGGGGACAGCGCGCCGCTCTCTATATTCTGCAAGAGAGTTGCAAACTTATCTTCATTATCTATATATGCCAAGTGGTCCTCTAAGAATAAACCTGTGCCATTGTAATCATCAACCACCGGAACTACAACAACCATTGGTGAGAAATAACCCGCTTTAACCCATGAGTTCATAAGCGTTACAAGGTTATTTTTCATTGAGTTTACACCACCCTGTCCATGTATCAGAACAACAGTGTCATATTTTCCTGTTGCTTTTGGTGTAAAATAGTAACCATGACAATTCTTGTTGTAATTATAGCTTATCAGCTTATAGCTGTAAACATCACCATCCGCCGCATAAGAAATATTTGACGGAAAAACAGTCAAAACCATTAATACACATAGCAAGATTGTCAAAAGCGATCTTGTCTTTTTGTTCATTTTACCGAAACACTCTTTCATTTTTTATCCCCCATTTTGCTTTAATTTTCACTTATTATAGCACCTTAATACCAACCGGTTTATACAATAGGCATCTTTCAGCAAACTCATTTATCGTTGCTGAGCTACAATCTAATTCTTCTGCTAGTTCTTTGATTTTTATCAGGTTTTGCGAAAACCAGAATAAAAATAATCACTCTGCAAATGCAAAGATTTTTATAAAAACTCTAACTTCGGACACACCTCCATATATATATTATTACACATTATTATATATATATTTTACTACATTTTTTTATAATGTCAATAGTTTTTATAACCCTACC
>JAFYLX010000003.1 GCA_017556895.1 Bacillota bacterium
AGGAAGCATCCAGAGCATAATAACAAGAAGAGTAGATCCAGTGGATCCTGCACTAATTACTATTGGCAGATTCCATAGCGGTACTAAAAATAACATCATTGCCGGCGAAGCTGAATTTTCCGGTATCATTAGAACTCTAAATATAGAAAACAGAGAACTAATCAAAACTCAAATTAAGCAGATTTGCGAAGGGATCGCTGCCGCATACGGAGCAACTTGCGAGATCGTCTTCCAAGACAGTTACCCTTCACTAGAAAATGATTACACACTTCTTGAGTGGATTACTGAATCCACAGAAGAAGTCATCGGCAAAACAAATATTGTAATGAAAAATAAGCCTAGCATGGGCGCCGATGATTTTTCATATTTTTGCCATGGCTCAAGAGGTTTCTACTATAACATTGGCACATGGAACAAGGAAAGACATGATAGTTCCTACCCTATCCATAGTGATAAGTTCAACCCTGACGAAGAATGCATCAAAACAGGCATCCTAACGCAAGTTGCGGGAATTCTTAAGATATTAGAAGAGGAAAGTAAAACATGGTAAATAACCAAATTGAACATTTAAGAGATACACAAATCATCATAGACACTGATAAAATCGGCAAAAATATGAAACTAATTAAAGATATGGTTGGCGATGACGTAGAAGTAATGGCTGTAGTAAAAGCCAACGGATACGGTCACGGAGCCACTGGCATTGCGCAAACTTTAATGGAATCAGGTGCACACGCACTAGCCGTAGCAACTCTAACAGAAGCATTAGAATTAAAAAAAGCTTATCCCGAATACCCAGTATTCATTATGGGACACACTCCCGATAGACTCCTACATCATGTTGTGCGAGAAGACATTATTCAGACAATTTTCACACTTGAGCAAGCAAACATTTTAGGAAAATTAGCTAAAGAACATGGCAAGACAGCTACAGTACATGTAAAATTAGACACTGGTTTCCATCGTTTAGGTCAAATGCCTACAGAAGAATACAAAGACGAAGTTTGCAAAATGTTTGAAGTCGATGGTCTTAAAGTTGAAGGTATATTTAGCCATCTTGCTCTTACTAGCGATGAAGAAAACAAAACGCAATATGATTTAATGTGCAAGTTTATTGATGAAATTGAAGAAAAAGGATACAAGTTCAAATATAAGCACATTGCCGACAGTATCGCCACTGTAGATTATCCCGAATACAGAATGAACATGGTTAGAGCAGGTGCTCTAATATATGGGATGAGAGGATTCCACAAAGGATTTCTCCCTGTTGAACAAGCCATGATATTTAGAACTGCAGTTTCCCAGCTGCATAAAATAAAAACGGGAGAAGGTGTAAGCTACGACTACTTATGGAAAGCCAACCGAGATAGTATAGTTGCAACCCTTCCTTTCGGTTATGCAGACGGATACCCACGTAATCTCAGAGATAAAGGGTATGTAGTAATAAATGGGCACAAAGCACCTATAATCGGCGTAATATGTATGGACCAGTGTATTTGCGATGTAACAGATATTCCCGACGTAAAAGTAGGCAGCGAAGCCATCATCTACGGTGATGGTATCGATGGTTCTATGACAATAGATGAAGCATCAAAACTAGCCGGTACTAACAAAAATGATATTATCGCTAGATTCACACAAAGACCTTTAAGAATATATATATAATCACACAACAGTTATAACTAATTGAAAAGAACTCAAGGCCTGACTAGACCTTGAGTTCTTTTCTTTATGCATAATTCAATTTCAAAATTAATATTTATAATACGTTATACCATATCTCTTCAATTTATCATAGAAGACTGCACGAGACATATCTAATTCTTCCATAGCTTTTTGTTTGTCGCCCTTGTATTTCATTAGCGTAGTCTCTAATATTCTAGCTTCTTCTCTAGCTAAAATATCCTTCATTGTAGTAGGTACATCACCTTTTCCAATATGAAGATGTTCCGAATATATCATATTAGACTCGCAAAGCGTAGTAGCTCTCTCGATTACATTCTCAAGTTCTCTAATATTACCAGGCCAACTATAAGAAACAAGTTTCTTAAAAGCTTCACCGGATATTTGTTTTTTCTCTATACCGTAACTTTCACAAGTTTTCTTAAGAATTTGATTAATCAAAGGATAAAGGTCATCTTTATGCTCTCTAATCGGCGGAACCTCTATAGGAAATACGTTTATTCGATAAAACAAATCCTGGCGGAAATTACCACGAGCAACTTCTTCTTCCAAATTCTTGTTTGTAGCAGTAATAATTCTAACATCCACCTTGATCGGTTTTGAAGAACCGACCCTATATATAGTTCTATTTTGTAATACTTGAAGGAGTTTAACTTGAATATCAGGTGGTATTTCACCGATTTCGTCAAGGAAAATCGTACCCTTGTTAGCAGCCTCGAAGAACCCTACTTTGCCCTCTTTTTGTGCACCCGTAAATGCTCCCCCTACATATCCAAACAGTTCGGATTCAAATAAACTAGGGGCAATCGCATTACAGTTAACTTCAATAAACGGAGCATTTGGATTCATGAGGTCGTGAATTTCTTTAGCAAGCCTGGATTTACCAGTTCCACTCTCTCCCGTAATAATAACATTAAACTTGTTTTTAGACGCTCTATAGGCCATATATTTAACAGCCTTCATTTGGCGGCTCTTACCTACATAACCACCAAAAGCATCTTCAGGGTAATCTCCACTTTCGTTTCCTGCTACAGTGTCATACTTCTCTGCTTGCCTAATAATTTCATTTCTAGTATTAATCAGTTCTTGAAGATTCTCTGCATTACGGATTACCAAACAAACGCCTTTGTCATTACCACTATCAGTGTCATTCCAAGGTATAATATCACACACAAAAGGACGCTTATTAATTTCGTAGAATCGATTGTGAACCGGTGCTGCAGTCCCCTCTAAAATATCCTGTATTTTTTCATTTAAAGCATCATCTTGGAAAAGATCCGAAAAAGCCCTTCCCGTTACATCTTTATCATAATTTTGCTTTTTAGCTGCATAGTGTTGACCACGAAGCAAGTTAGCAAGATCCTCGTTTCGAGTTGTATATCCTCTTTCTTGGAAGAACTTTAAATCGCCCGTGACACCGTTAACAACAGCTACATTACCTGTGTTATGGTGATAATCTAACGTATGTTTAAATCGATTAACACAAATGCTAGTCTGTTTTTTGTTAGTATCTATTGAGGCTTCAATATGAAAACCGCAGAAAGCAACATCAAGTTTTAGTTCAACATTGGGCTGATATCCTCTAATATATTTATACTCAGGCTCAATCTTGTCATTTTCATAAATACCAACAGCAACAATCATATCACCCTTTTGGATGCCGTTATCTTTAATATTCAATTTCTTCAGGTCATCTAGAGACAAATTACCATCATCTCCACCTATTTCATTGTCGGCGATAACTACAATATCACCGGGCAAAATACAACCTTCTTCATGCTCTGACAAAGATTTTATAACAATGCCGGTCATTTCTTTGGCCATCTTGTTACAGCTCTGGATTATTCCATCCTGATCAACAAATACAATGCCTTGGTTTAAATTGTTCATAAGCAGTTCAACTGCTTTAATTTCACTTGTTACCATTTTACTGTTCGTCTCTCATCTTAACTAGTTTTCTAACTAGTCTGTTTAGATTGTTGATTCTTCTTGCAACAACATATGTGTTTTCTTCTCTATGCATGAATACAGTGTTTAATGTTTCATTTAAGTTATCACAGATGCCATCAACTCTAGCGACTAAATCGTCTTCGCCATCTACAGCAGTCTGACCGGAAACTCTCTCGATTTCATAGTGATAATCGATAAAGAACAGCTCCTTAACCTTAGCTGTAAGTCTATTCTTAACATCGTTAGTATGAGCTTCACATACAGCAGCATTTGTTCTTAAAGCCGCAGGAAGCATCGCTGTTTCGTTATGAATCTGATCGAAGAAAGCTTTGATTTCTTCAAATTTTTGATCGAATTCTACGTGTGTCATCTGCATTGCGTTTCTGTAGAAAGTAACCTGAGATAAAGCACTTACAACGATATCGTGAAGTTTAAGCTTAGTAGATTCTTCTAGAATCTTGCTGCTGTCAGTGCTTAAGTCTTCTAAAATAGCATCCTTAAGGTAGTCAACACCGATGTCTTCCTTAGCACTTACCGGGAACATCATAATATCTTCAACTTCCATAAGTCCAGCGATGAATCTTCTGCAGTAAGCTAAATATGCTTCTAAATCAGCTTCAGCAATAGCATCGATCTTGTTGATAGCAAAGTAGAACTTTGCAGCATATTCCTTAGCGTTCTTAAGGAAATCAATTTCGATCTGGTTGATAGGGCTATCAACTGATAATGTGAAGATTACAGCGTCACTTTCCTTTACGAAGGCATAAGCTTCAACTGTGTTGTTTTCGTGCATTGAACCAACGCCTGGCGTGTCTACGAAAGTTAATCCAGACTTTAAGAATTCAGAAGGAGTCTTAATTGCAACCTTAGTTACATTAAGCTTGTTATCCTGGTTCTCCTGTTCGTTTACGTATGTAGAGATTTCATCGAATGCAACTTCCTTAACAACACCATTGTTAAAGTGAACAGCCGCACTCTTTTCTCCATATTCAACTGTAGTTACTACTGCAGTCACCGGAACGATGCCCACAGGAAGAACTGTATCTTCTAGAATTCTGTTTACAAGTGCACTCTTACCTCTCTTAAACTGACCGATTACGGAAACTGTAACGTGGTCACTTTCTAGCTTTTCTCTTAATTTCTGCACTCTAGCAAGTTCATTGCCTGTAATTTCATAGTCAGAAAATAGTTTTTCTGCTTCTTTTACTTTTTCTAAAATAGTCATAATGTCCTCTCGTTATTCGTAGAATCTACATGCAGCACATGCCGCAGAAGATTTTCTCTGTTCTTCGTCGCAATATACAGGGAAAATAGCGATATTGTGAGATAATTTGTCACCTCTTAAGGATTTTAGGGCTGCAATCTGGCATAATGTTCCTACAAATTCAACATGCTTGCCAGCTTTAGCTTCTCTCATTGTGTGTCTGTAGATTGGAGCCATATCTCTCTTTCTTACGTCTTCTGCAGAATCGTAGAAAGTTTCAAATTCAGGTAATTCTACAGGATTATAGATTGGGCAGAAAAGCATACAAGCGTTGCATTTCTGACATCCGTTTTCATCCTTAACCGGTCTAATAAGACCTTCTTCGTTTTCTTTCATCTTTACGCACTGGTACTTACAAGCAACTCTGCAAGCGCCACATCCGTTACATAATGGTACTCTGTCAACTAACTGCATATCAATCACCTCTTAAAAATTTGTCATTTCTTCTAAATATAATTCGATAGGAATTCCGCTCGTTTTATCAGCGTTATCCTTATTTAACATAATTAATTCGCGCAATGTATTCATTGCATAGGCCGTAGACACCTGTAAGTCTCTACCCTTAAGTACGCTACCCACAAGAAGCGCGGAGAAAATATCACCTGTACCAGGTATATGAACAGGAATATAGTCAAACGGGATGTTAAAGTAATCACCCTTGTCTTCGTCATATCCATAAACACAAGTCTGTCCATCTACTGTAATGCTTGTGATTACAACAGACTTAGACCCTAGATTTCTAAGCTCATCTACAAGTTCTTTTGCCTCGTCTAGTGACACTGCTTTCTTATCAAAATGCTTGTCCGCTAAGAATGCTGCTTCCGTAAAGTTAGGCATTATGATGTCTGCCACGGAACAAATCTTACGCATATATCTAACTGTCTCATCAGATACACCGTTGTACAATGCACCGTTGTCACCCATGATAGGATCTACAAAGATTCTAACGCCTCTTTGTCTTTGTTCATGGCAATACTCTGAAACTACCTTAACTTGTTCTTCAGAGAAAATCATTCCCGTACAAATGGCATCAAAGGTAAATCCAAGCTCTTTCCAAACCTTTAAAGTGCCCTTCATATATTCTGTTGTCTCGAGAATCTCAAACTTGCCGTAATCAAGTGTATTGGAAACTACTGCAGTTGGGAGATTGTGTATTCCAAACCCCATGTGAGACATAATAGGAATCATTGCCCCAAGTGATATCTTGCTGTATCCTGCAATATCATTGATAAGCAATACCTTTGTCTGCTGAAGGTCAGGACTTATATGTTTCTTTTCCATTTGCGAAAATGCTCCTTCTTTGCATACTTTAACAAGTTATTATACCATATTTCACGCAAATAGTCGATATGTTATCGAAAGCATTTAATGACAAAAATAGACAGATATATCTCTTAAGATATTCTGTCTATTATTATTTCAATAATTTAATTTCTATATTTTACATTATTTTCTTCAAAATTATTGGCGTAATTATGGTTGTTGCAATTACAACCAAGATTACCGGCGGGAATAAAGATGCAGACATTAATCCCATTGCGTATCCTTTCTGAGATACAATCAGTGCGACCTCTCCTCTTGATACCATGCCTACGCCAACTTGAACGGATTCTCTCGCTGAAAATCCACATAATTTAGCACCTAAACCACAGCCAATTATTTTAGTTAATACTGCAACAATTAGTAAGGCGAGTGAAAATACCAACAGTTCCTGCGTAAGTCCATCAAGTTCCACCTTTAGGCCCACGCTTGCAAAGAAAATTGGTGAAAAGAATAGATAAGATGGTCTTCTAACCTTATCCGATACTTCTTCTTTAATTTTATGAGTTGATAAAAACAGTCCTAATAAATATGCACCTGTTATACTTGCAACTCCAAAGAAGAATTCCGATGCGAATGAAGCTAAAAGGCATGCGGCAACAGCATAGGTAGTAATGCTCTGCTTTTTATAATAACCGTCGATGCGTCCTTTCATCTTAATGAGTAAGAATCCTATAATACATACAAGTACGATATAAATTGTTATTTTAATAAGCACAACACTTATGGATACAGTACTGTCTTTTAGGCTAGAAACAATAGTTAAGACTATAATGCCGATTATATCATCTAAAACCGCCGCTCCGAGTATAGCATTACCAACTCTTCCTTCGAGTTTTCCCATTTCTCTAAGGGCCTCGACAGTAATGCTTACTGATGTTGCAGTTAGCACGACACCCACAAAAACCGCGCTTAATATGTCGTTAAACGATGTTCCTATATCAAAAAATAGGTAGTAGCATAGCGTCCCACCTATCAAAGGTACAACAACACCTATACTTGCAATAGTTATACATGCGATGCTATTTCTTTTTATTTCTTGAATATCCGTATCAAGACCTGCGGTAAACATAAGAAGTATAACACCGATTTCTGCAGTATAAGTTATAAATTCGGTTTCTTCTATCAAACCTAGGCAAGATGGACCAACTAATACTCCAGCAAGAAGTGCCCCAACAACCTGTGGCATACTCACTTTTTTCGTTAAGTCTCCAAGTATTTTGGTAGATAGCATTATTATCGCAATACTTACTAAATATCCATAAGTACCCATATAAATAACCTCCTTCGTGGTCTTATTTTATAAGTCCACGATTTACAATTATATTCGTTATTTATATTTATGCAACAATATATACTGATTCTTATTCTTTTCTTAGCTAGTAAATGAGATATATTAACAATATATTTATAAAAAAAGACTGCTCATACGAGCAGTCTTTAATTTATATAAGATTATTATTTATATCTTATTTTGCGGAAGCATCGAAAAGAGCTTCAGCGTTGTCCCATTCAGCAATTAGTTCAGGGATTACTTTGTATAAGTCACCTACGATACCGTAGTCAGCAACTTCGAAGATAGGAGCGTCTGCATCCTTGTTGATAGCAACGATGATGTCAGAAGTCTGCATACCTGCTAAGTGCTGGATAGCACCGGAGATACCGCATGCAAAGTAGATTCTAGGCTTAACTGTTGTACCAGTCTGACCTACCTGGTGAGAGTGATCAATCCAACCAGCGTCTACGCAAGCTCTGGAAGAACCAACTACACCGCCAACCTTGTCAGCGAATTCCTTGATTAGGTCGAAACCGGTAGCATCGCCTAAACCTCTACCACCGGAAACGATGATTTCAGCATCTGTTAAGGAAACCATTTCCTTAGCGTGCTTAACGATGTCAACAACCTTAACTCTGATGTCTTCAGCAGCGATTTCAGGAACTACGTTAACGATTTCGCCAGTAGCGCCTTCAACCTTTTCTCTCTTCTGCATTACGCCAGGTCTTACTGTGGACATCTGAGGTCTAGTTC
>JAFYLX010000106.1 GCA_017556895.1 Bacillota bacterium
AGCATTAACTGCGGCAGCAGGCGCTTACATGGGATACAAGCTCCCCAAGGCAATAGCTAAGGCTAAAGCCGAGATTGATGAGGAAGATGGTAAGTTCAAGCGCTTCTGGAAGTATTTCAAGCACATTGCACCCGTATGTGCACCAACAGTTATATGTGCTGTAGGTACGGGAATGAGCTTCCACGGTGCTTATAAGGAGCAGGGAAGGCGTCTTGCAGTAGTAGGTGCAGCATATGCATCAGCAGTGGCAGAAATCGACACTCTGAAGCGTAAGGTAGAAGAAGTCGGTGGCAAAAAGATGGCCGAGAAAGTTAAGCAGGCTGTCAAAGACGAGGAAGTTAGCAAAGTGGAATCGAAGGAGGATAAAGATAAGCTTGACGAGCAGAGACACACATCTCCAGATTCTGTAGCTTACTCAGGTGCAAAACTTCCTTATTATGACCCGATGTTACAGAAAATTCATTGGGCAACTCCGGAAACAATGCTGAAGATTCAGGCTAAGATGGCAGCAGCTATTGAAGCCGACCCGGAGAACACGATTGATATGAGTATCTTCTATGAAGAGCTCGGATTTGGTGGATATTTAGGCGAAGATAAGATGCCTATGTATGCACATGATTATGTATGGAAGGCGCAATCTAGATATGACCTGGATAGATGCAAAGACAACATTGACAGGGCATTCTTCGAGACTAATAGCACAAGTGTAACTAAGGACGGAATCCCGTGCAAGTATATAGACTTTACAGACGGGGCAGTTCTAAGAATGCACTTGGTAAACATTGATTATCCCTTTTAGGAGGATAAAGAAAGGAGGTATAACGTACATGAACAGAACGGCAAAGACTGCACAGAAATTTGAGGCGCAGAGACGTGAGGAGAGAAAACTGGCGCTCAAGTTCAGTGGATATTTGCATCCTACAGACGAAGATACAAAAGTACTTGGCAAGTTCCAGTCATATCCTCTCAATAAGAGAGTACAGAAGAAAGGGGATAAGAGATGAAGGGATTGATATTACAATTTCCTTCAGCAGAGGTTAGGGAGGGCTTTAAGAAGTCCTTCCTGGCTAATGCTAAGAGAAGTAAATCATATGAGAAAGCATTTATATTTACAGACATTGATAGTGAAATGCTGGGTATAGAGCTTGACTCAGAAGTAGATGGTGCACTTAGCTGTGCGCTTGTAACTATTAAAGGCAACGACAAAATTAAGCTGTCCGGTGTTGGATTATGTAGACTTAACCCGATAGATTTACCGGAAGGCACATCAGTAATAATGACAATAGGAGGATTAAATGATGAAAAATAACTATGGATATTTTCCCTTTAACAATGGTATGAACCATATGCCCCAGAGAAAGATTGGATTCTGGGATGTTTGTTTAGCAGGTGTAGCAGGAGCTGCTGCAGTGAAGATTGTCAGAACTTTGGCCAACAGAAAGGAAGTTAATGACAATTACGATGATAAGGAGGACTACGAGGGCGAGTATGACCCGAATGCTCCTATAGACTATGTACTCTATGAATCAGACAAGCTTACCAACGTAATCAAGTGCAGACGTAAGATTGCTGAACTGAACGATTTGTACGGATGCTTCACCGAGAAGGAAATCCGTGAACTCATGGGTGAGAAGGCAACAGATGACCTTGAGTACCAGGTATTCGATGAGAGAACTAAGTTCAACATCAGATTCAAGGGCGGAAAGTATCGCCTGTTATCACAGAAGCCTTATACGGCTTTCGATGATGAGCTTGAGAATGATATTCAGGATAAAGAAGAGGAGGATAATGCAGATGAAGCGTAAGGTTGTTAAGGAGCAGGACCCTAAGAAGGTTGCAAAGAGAAAGAAAATATTACTTATAGCTGGTGTAGCAGGAGCGTGTGTTGGCGGTTTCTGTGGTCTGAAGAGCCTCATGACCATATCATATGGTAAAGGTGTTCTTGATAGCAAGACTCTTCTTGAGAACTTCAACTACGAGAAGGTGAAGCATGATATTAAGAAGGCAGACTACGATGATACCTTCAACCAGATATTCGGAGCTAATGCGAAGATTACAATCACCGAGAATAAGACTGGAAGAAAGGTCTACTATGTAGGTGAGAATCAGAAGCTTGACTTTATTAAGAGCTTGCTTGAAAAGCAGCCTGAACTTAAGGAAAATGTTAGGCTTATGGTCAACGCACAGCCTGGTGACGTTGTTAAGAACTTTTGATATTTAGGAGGTAAAATATGGGCAAATTCAGTATGTGGTGGAACGATAAAATCGAGGCTTGGCATCAGACCAGAGGTCGTGTCAGAGAGTGGGCTAGGAATAATCCTAAGGAAACAATGATATTAGCAGTATGCGCTATGTCGACCGTTGGAGGTATCGCCAAGGCAAAGATATCTTACGACATGAAGATGGCCCAGTTGCAGCCTAAAACCCTGTGGGACCCTAGTATGGGTGTCCATCAGGAATTGAACAGACCGCTCGATGCTAAGGCAAAGGCGGACCTGAACATGCTTACTAGTCTTGGATATTCTAGACATGAAGCTATGAAAATCTTGAAATTAATCTGATTCGCTAAATTATTGCTCCTTATAATGGAGATGCAGAAGTCATCTCAAGAAAGGAGAACAATATAATGACAATCGGAGTATTATTAATTTGTGTCGGCTTATTGATATGTTTAAAGTCGTATAACTCAGACAAGGAAAAGCAAAGTAAATGGAATGACCATTGCTATGATAAATTTGAGAAGTACGATAGGTGGTTTAAGAATAACCGACACCACTAACAACCGAATTGGAGAGTTGATATTTAGCTCTCCTTTCGTTTTTTCGCGTAATTTAATCACCTCTTAATGGTGAACATAAAACCAAAGCTTCCAAAAGAAAGGAGAAAATTATGGAAGGTACAATGAATTTGGGAACAATGATTCCCGCAATAGGAACTGAAGGTTTAGCAACAAATGGAGCAGTAGCTCCCGCAGTAGCAACACCCGTTGTTAAGACGGGACTTGGTGCAGGTGCAGTAACAGGAATAGCAGTCGGAAGCGCAGTAAGCGCAGGTGTAGGCATGTTCTTCTTAGGAAAGCACGTTGGAGCCAAGAAGGAACGCAAGAAGTGGGAGACCGCTCTTGAAGAAGTAAATGACGATGACGAAGACGATTACGAGTACTACGAGGAAGACCTTAAGGAAGTAAAGGAAGATTCACCAAAGTCGGATGAGGCAACCGACAAGAAATAAGCCTCGGTTATGGCCAGTTAAAAGGGAGTTTAAAGACTCCCTTGGCCTTTCTTTTTTCATAAAAAGGAGGTACTATGATAATTGAAAACAATAAAGTACCACTTAGAAGTGCTATAGACGAAGCTGAGGAAGATACAATAGTAGAGCATAGACTAAAGCCAGTTATAACAAGTGGTGTAGAAGTTAAACACCAGAGCGGAATAGGAAGGTTCTTTAGACAGTTATTTGCAGATGATATGAAGACTGTTAGAAGAACATTCCGAGAGGATGTAATCATACCATTTGTACAGGATGGTTTGTCCGGAATATTCCACGATGGTATAGACCTATTGATATATGGAAGTAAATCTGGTCGTAGAGGTAGAAGAGACCTCTTTGGTAATATGAAGACCAGATACGATAAAATAGGTCGTTCGA
>JAFYLX010000107.1 GCA_017556895.1 Bacillota bacterium
AGTATTACAAGGAGCTAGAAGCGTCTTGTGACAAAGAATTTAGACGTTTTCCGCTGGATGCACACGTGTACGCATATCCTGGCTCAAAGCTGGTTGTAAATGCGGAGGGACTTGGCCAGCACTTCCTATACGAGAGCGAAGAAATTTTGGAAGAGGCTAAAAATAATCCTACGACTGAGGAACAGGTTCAGAAGCAGTTTGCGAAATTAAACGAGACAATCTTCACGCTAAATGACCTTCACTTCGAGGAATGTAACGCTTTTATCCCGGTTAAGATGCTAAACAACGCTAGAAGAGCGGTAGTACAGGGACTTTACGACGCGAAGATTGACAGCAAGGCGAGAGCTACAAAAGAAGCCGCAGCGAAAGAAAAGATTGCCTTCGAGCCGGCTGCTCCATACCTTACTGCTACAGTAAATACAAAAGAACAGTACGACGCTTGCGTGAAAGCCGGCATCAAGACTGTATATTATGACAATATCGTTAGAAGAAACCAAATCGAGTACACGGAAAGAGAAGGCGAGCTTCTAGTCGGTGGCTACGGCGGAATCTACTATTACAGAGACAAGAATCCGTTTGTAACAGACTATTCACTAAACGTAGTTAACTCAACGAGCGTGTACGAATTACATAGACAGGGTGCTAAGAGAGTAACTCTTTCTTACGAACTAAACAAGCAGCAGATTAAGGATCTTCTTGACGCATACTATGCAAAAAATGACGGCTATCCTGCACTAGAAATGGTTGTTTACGGACGTGCACCGCTGATGTTTACAAAATACTGCCCACTTAAGAAGATGGGCCAGTGCGGAGTATGTAGAGAAAAGACTTATGAAATTAAGGACGAATATGGTTCATTCCCGGTAATTCCTCACGAGGACCACACTGTAACAATCTTAAATGGTAAGATTCTGAACCTGCTAGACGAGATGCCGACAATTGAAGGAGTTGAGGCCTTTAGACTAAACTTCACAATCGAGTCTCCGGAAGAAGTGACAAAGATTGTTAAGGAAGCCCAGAAGAAACTTAACGGCACTTCAAATAAGTCTTTATTCAACAAGGATACTGACACAAGAGGACACTTCAATAAAGAAATTATTTAGCAGTCGAAATATGTCGGCCGTTAATTGTAAATAAACGATAGAGAGGACAAAACTATGATAAAAGTAGAAAATCTTTCATTTGGATTTCCTGCAAAAGATCTATACAACGATGTTTCATTCACAATCGAAATGGGACAGCACTGCGCGCTAATTGGCAGCAACGGTACTGGTAAGTCAACGTTAGTTGACATGATTATCGACACCGAAAAGCGTCTATTCGACGGCAAGATCATCAAGGATGAGAGCTGTCGAATCGGCTATGCCAGCCAGTTTAGTGCTAGAGACAAAAACCAGGAAAGAACAGTATTCGAATTTTTAAGCGAAAGATTCTTTAAGACACAGGAAGAAATCGCTTTAGTTTGCGAAGAAATGGCTACAGCTGAAGATATGGAGGCGGCTTTTGCCAAGTATCAGGCGCTTTTAGATTTAAACGAAGCCATGGACGGTGACAACTACGAAAGCAACATCCGCAAGCAGCTATACATCGCAGGCATGACAGATTTAGAAAATACACAGGTTTCTCAGATCAGCGGCGGAGAGTACAAGCTTCTGCAGATTATGAGAGAAATGCTTCTTGCCCCAAATCTTCTGATTTTGGACGAGCCGGACGTTTTCTTAGACTTCGAAAACCTAAACAGATTGTGCCAGATTATCAATAACTACAAGGGTACTTTACTTGTAATCACACACAACAGATATCTGTTAAACCACTGCTTTAACAAGATTCTTCATTTAGAAAATGCTGATCTTCAGGAGTATGATGGCAGTTATACAGAATATAGATGCTCAATTCTAAAGGAAAAGCTAAAACTTAAGCTTCAGAATGTAGAAGAGCAGGAAGAAATCGCTAGAACTCAGGAGATGGTTGACATCTTAAGAAGAAGAGCGACTCTAATGGTAAACCCAGTTATCGGTTCTGCAGTAAATGCAAAGCAGTCACAGCTAGATAGACTGATTGCAAGACAGATTAAACCGCCTTTCATCGAGGTGAGAGAACCGGAAATCGTATTACCGAAGGTTGATCTTAAGGCTGCAACTGAGGCTGAGATGGAAACCGATACAGAAACTGAGACAGAAGCCTTAGAACCAAAGACTATTTTAAGCATCACAGATTACCAGGTTGCTTTCGATAAAGAGCTTTTAGAAAACGTAAACTTCGAAATTATGGCAGGCGAAAAGGTAGCCATCGTTGGTGCTAACGGCACAGGTAAGACTACTTTAATCAGTGACATTCTAAAGAACGAGAACCCTTCAATCCATATTGATCCAGATACAAAGTATGCGTGTCTATCACAGCTACAGGGCGAAAATATGGACGAAGATAAGACTGTTTACGAAGTAATGCTTGACCTTGGATATGGCAACGAAGAAAAGATGGCAGCATACCTAGACAAATATTGTTTAGAGGCGGATATCATCCATCAGAAGATTGGACAGCTTTCTGGAGGCGAACAGAATCTACTTCAGATTGCATTAATCGCAAACTCCGACGCCGAGTTCTTAATCCTAGACGAGCCTACGAGCCATTTAGATATCCATGCTCAGATTGCCTTAGAAAAGGCAGTAGCGGAGTATAAGGGTACGGTACTAATGGTAAGCCATGACTTCTACCTTGTTGCAAACTCTGCAGACTACGTACTACTTGTAGAAGAAAACACAGTAAGAAGAATGCGTACTAGAAACTTCCGTAAGATGGTTTACACTAAGTATTTCGATCAGAAATACCTAGAAATCGACAAAAAGAAGCAGGAACTTGAAACTAGTATCACACAGGCCTTCAAGAAGAACGACTATGTAGCGGTAGACAAACTTTGTGCACAGCTTGAGGCAATCAGCAAATAAGGAGGAGTAATATGAACGAAGTAATCACAAGACTTCCTCTAATCGGCGACAGGGCACCAGAGTTTAAAGCATTAACGACAAAAGGAACTGTTAATTTCCCGGAAGACTATAAAGGAAAGTGGGTGCTATTTTTCTCCCACCCTTCAGATTTTACACCGGTATGCACAACTGAATTTATGACTCTTGCATCTATGCAGGATGAATTTAAGGAAATGAATGTTGAGCTTCTTGGCCTTTCCGTAGACTCCCTATACTCACACATCGCATGGGTTAGAACTATCGAAGGACTAGAGTGGAAAGGAATGAAAAACATCAAGGTTGATTTCCCTGTAATCGCAGACCTTAACACTAAGGTTTCAACGAAGTACGGAATGCTACAGCCTAATGTTTCAAGTACACAGGCGGTAAGAGCCGTTTTCGTTATAGACCCAGAAGGCATCATTCGTTCTATCATTTATTATCCACTAACAACTGGACGTAATTTTAACGAAATTAAGAGAATGATTAGAGCGATTCAAAAGTCAGATCAGATGCATATTTCAACACCTGCAAACTGGATCCCGGGAGATGATGTCATCATTCCAACTCCTGTAACAGTTGAAGAAGCAGAAGCTGCGATGAAGGAAGCAGGAGGCGATGTAAACGCCCTAGACTGGTTCCTACGCTTTAAGAAAGATGAATAACAAAGTAATATAACAAAGAGAGCCTTTGCACCATGTGATGCAGAGGCTTTTTTAGTGCAGTCAAATAAAACCAAGGTAGCAGAATTCGACACTAGCCGCAAAAGGTGATATAATAATTAATATGAAGAAAGTTTTAATTATGGTGCCTTGCAGCACCGATACGAGACAAAAGTTAATAGATGAGCTCGGGCACAAATACGAGTTTTGTTTTGATGTAGAGAAGCATCTTCCAAACGCCCACATCATAATTGGGGAGCCGGATGAAGACCAGATAGCGAAGGCCAAGAATCTAGAATGGATTCAGCTTACGTGGGCTGGGATGGATAAGTACGACAAGATGCAAAACTTGCCAAGTGACTTATGCATTACCAACGTGTCAGGAGCCTTTGTCAAAATCATATCTGAGTATGTGGTTGGTAGCATCATAGCAATCTATAGATCATTTCCTAAGTATTGGGATGCCAAGGAAACAAGAACGTGGCAAAGAGTGGACAGTGCAGATACTGTCTTCGGCAAGACAGTGCTAGTTCTAGGCACTGGCGATATTGGAAGCAATATTGCTCGTAGGCTGAGAGCATTCGAATGCGAGATTTTAGGTGTGAGACGCCAAGAAAATCACCATCCGGACTTCGACAAAGTTTATACGATGGATCAAATCGAAGAAGCATTGCCAAATGCGGATATTGTAATCGGTTGCCTTCCCAATAACCCTGGCACAGCAGGGCAGTTAAGCAAGAATCGACTAGAACTTCTGAAGCAGGACGCAGTCCTAATAAATGTGGGCAGAGGTAATTTAGTTGATACCGAGGCCTTAATTGAGATGCTGCAAGAGGGTAGACTTAAAGGCGCGTGCCTAGACGTATTCGAGACAGAGCCACTACCTGAAGATTCACCTCTATGGGATATGGAAAATGTGATTATAACACCTCATATCTCTGGGCCAAGCTTTGGAGGTAATAGAGACGTTGAGTATGCAATATGGAGCATATGCATTAAGAATATGAAAGAATATTTAAGTAGCTGTTAGAACCTATTGATGGCGGCGAAAGGAGATAGAAATGGCTAAGACAACTTCCAAAACAAAGAAAGAAACTTCAACGAAGAAAAAGACGACAACTAAGAAAGAATCCACGGCAACGAAGAAAGCATCCACTGCAACGAAGAAAGCTTCTACGTCAACTAAGAAGCCGAAGATAACGAAAGAACAAAAGACGAAGGGTGCAGCAATCACCGTAATATTTATAATCTTCCTAATCGGCGTGGTAATCGGCGACTACCTAGACCTAGACTTCTTATCAAAGGACGAGCCTAAATACGACTCTACGCTAATCGAAACACAGATTACAGAAATATCAGAACTGGCAACGCTGGAATACAGATATAAAGGCAATGCAGAGTATGACGGTGGTGCAAAGAAGGCACTAGGTATTAGCATCCCATTCACATCTAAGAGTATGCTGGTTTATTACGAAGGAATCGTAAAGATAGGTACTGACTTCTCAACTATAGACGTAGACCTTGATGCTGAAGCAGAAACTCTAAAGGTAACAGTACCTCACAGCAAGATTCTAAGCCATGAAATCGATATGGACAGCTTCGAAGTCCTAGACGTTAAAAACGGACTGTTCAACAGCGTGACTCCGGAAGATAACGCGGAATTCATTAAGGCACAGAAGAATAATATGGAAAAAGACATTATGGAAGGCGAACTACTGGCTGAAGCAGACGAAAAGATAAAGTCTCAGGTGGTTTCCTTCGTGCAGGTTACATATCCGGATCTTGAAGTGACTGTAGACTTCGCAGAGTAACATAAAAGCAATTAATTAGGGGGAACGATTGTAGAAAGGGGAACAATTATGGAAAAGGATATTAACATTAAAAAAGTAATCGCAGTAGTACTTCTCATCGCGCTTGCGACAGCATCATTCGCATTTTTGGCAGACGTATTCTCTAATCCTGAAACGTATGACAAGACGATAGAATCTTTAGATGAAAGACGTAACGACGTACTGGCGATGTCAGCGTCATCAACTGCTATTTCCACAGGACTAACACTAATTCCCGGAGATGTGGCTAGTCCGATTGCTGACAAGCTTGCAGACCTCAGTTTTACGCTAATGATAGTGCTTTGTGCTATTTTCCTGGAAAAATATATTTTGACCCTAGCAGGAGTTGTATCATTTAAGATTTTAATTCCTATAGCATGCGTGCTATTGATAGCATTCATCAAGACTAGCAAAGAATCTTTTGTAAAAGTAGGAATTAAACTTGCTGTGTTAGGCTTATGCTTAGTTCTACTTGTTCCGGCAAGTACGTGGGCTACTAACTTTATTGAGGACACATATCCATCATACATAGAAGAAAATTTTGATAAGAATATCGAGGAAGCAAATAAAACAGCAGACATGCTTAATCAGAATGCGGATAAAGACGAAAACTTTATGAGTAAATTCTTTGATAGCCTTTCCGGTGGCGTTACGGGCGTGCTAGATAAGATTGAAAGTATCTTAGGAAACTTCATCGAGGCTACAGCACTACTAATTATCACATCATGCGTAATCCCGATATTAACGCTGTGGATGTTTGTATGGGTTACTAATCTGCTCCTTGGCATGAATATCAAGATTCCGGCAAGCAAATCAACGCTGAATACCGGCTCAAAGATTAGAAGAAGAGCACTAGCGAAGAAGTAAAAAAAGAGGGCACAGTTCAAATCTGTGCCCTTTACAAAATGTGATGATTTGTGTATTGACTTTTATGTTTATAGGCATATAATTTAATTAGAAATGGGTTTTTAACTGAGTAAGGCTAAGGCTGGAAAAGGGTGCTCGTTTCTTTTTTTATGTTTATAATGTCATAGATATACATTTTTCCATTTGAATCATGACGCACTACTATAATTACGTTAAAGATATTATATCGTTCTATATTGCCCATATCATCGAATACAGGTAATGCAAAAATAAATACTATTTTGTTACCGTCTAAATCTTCAATAATATCAACTTTTCTGTTCATAATAGTCCCCCCACATTTTATAACCTTTTGGTTTAATGAAAATATGATAGCAATTATAAATATTGATTTCAGCACAAAATGGGTTTTTGTTTGTATAAACCGTAGTTTGTTGGTGAAAAGATGATATAATAAATATAATTTCCATTCAAAGTCTACGGACTAGGGATTCGAATTTTAATCAAGGGGATTTACAATGTTCATAAAGGGGAGGAAAACTTTATGGAACAGAGAATAATCGGTGAATATATCGCTAGGAAGCGAAAAGAACAGAACTTTACTCAAGGACAGCTTGCTGAGAAATTAGGCGTGTCAAACAAGACTGTATCTAAGTGGGAAAACGGCAACAGCATGCCTGATTACAGTATCATTAGTGAGCTTTGCAACACATTAGACATCAGTCTAATGGAACTCTTTGATGGCAGAGATTCAGAACATAAAGAAAATACTTCATATACTGACGAGCAGGTGCTTGAGTTACTGGAAAGAACACAGTCATTGGAAAAGAGAGTAGAGAAACTCTTTGGTATATTTGA
>JAFYLX010000108.1 GCA_017556895.1 Bacillota bacterium
GGCGCTCATGTCGCTCCCCAGCGTTGCACTATCCTCCGGAATGGTAAAGCATTTCTATTATACCACACTTTTTAGCAATTAACTTTTCACTTTTAAAAATTGTCCTTGACAAAGGGTACACCGCAAAGTAAAAATCGACGAACCTCTTTCGAGATTCGTCGATTTTTGGTGGGCGAGGCGGGACTTGAAGCCGTATTATGTAAACCAACTCGTCGAGGACTTCCTTGGAGTTCTTGGGTTTGGAGGTAGCTCTCGCCGACCACTCAACCACCGAGGTTGTGTCAGCTTAGCTTGCAAGACTTGCTACCTCCAATGAGTACGTCAGATGGCGACATTCTCGAACACCATTGCTCCGATCTTCTCTGCGGCTTCTCTGGCAGAAGAGGGAAGAACATGGCTGTAGATATTCAGAGTTGTAGAGATATCTGCATGGCCTAAACGTTCCTGTGCTACCTTAACGTCGACACCCTGTTTCAGCATAATAGAGGCACATAGGTGTCTCAGATCATGGAATCGACATTTGGGAAGATCGGCTCTATCCTGTAGTTTCGTTAACATTTGGCTAAGATACTCAGGGTAGATGGGCTTCCCATCAGGGTGAACGATGATGAAGTCAGTAACGGTATAGTCGCTACCTAACGCTATCTGACGTTCCATGCAGGTAAGTCTATGGCGTTTAAGTTTCTTCATAAGCACCTCAGGAACATCAAGGGTTCTGTTACCGGCTTCGGTCTTAGGATCCTTTAAGACAGACTTGCCTTTCACAACCACTCGATTACGGCAGACGTGGATCTGGTTCTTCTCCCAATCTACATCACACCACTGTAAGCCAAGTAATTCTCCACGGCGGAATCCCATGCAGAGTTCCATGTCGATAACGAGTTCCATCTCGGTTCCTTTGGCATAGGAAATGAGTTTCTTAATATCCTGCTCATTGTAGACAACAGGAGCCTTCTTCTTGCCCTTAGGGAGCATAACGCCGGTACAGGGAGAACGAGGGATAATACCTGCCAATACTGCCTTGTCCATAGCACCTTTCAGAACGTGGAAGGTATGCTTAATGGTTTTGGCAGACATAGGTTTGCCGGAACTGGGCGAGATCTTCAGGCTATTTACCCAAGACTGGATACCTAAGGTAGTCAGAGACTGAACAGGTAAGTTACCGCTCAGAGGGTTAATGTACTGAATACTGCAACTCTAACATTAAGGGGTCTTTATGGAATTGACAAAAACTCGCTTAATTCTTTCAACAATAGCTCGAAAAACTACTGCACAAAGAGTAACGAAAATACAACCGAAAACCGGTAGTGCCCATGCATACAGAGGGTGTAGTACTAATTTAGGCATAACCTTTGATAATATATGTCCCACATTGTTGATGATCAGCAGATGCATAATATAGATAAAGTCAGTATGGTGTTGCCCGATTCTACTAAGCAAACAAATAAACGTTGATTCTTTCGCTTTTCTAGGCACTGTGCAGATAAGAATTAATGAAAAAGTGCATAATATTGTTCCTATGTATATTGTATGGGTAAAAGTAAAACATTCTGCGATTGATAAAAAACAGCCTGAAATAAATATACCAACTAACTTATTCATAGAAATGTTAGCTAGCTTTTCCTGATTTTTATGGATTTGATAACCAAGCAAAAAGAAAAACAACGGCAGGCAGAGAACAAAGCGTTCTGATATTACAATATCAGTTCCCATATAAAGTCTGATGCGCCGGATAATCATGTGTATGCATAAGTAAATTATAGAAAAAATCCAAAGATATTTAGTCATATTTACATTATTTGAAATGTAAATAATGAGATAAACAGCACACAGAGCTAATAAGAACCAACCGACTTCATTGCATAGAGGTACAAGACCTATGGGCCAACTTGGGATGTTCTTCGAATAGTTGGATACATATGCGTCTAAGAGGGATTTGATACTATGCAAGCCAAATCCAAAAGCATTAAATTCAAGAAATAAATAAAATGAGAAATAAACCAATTCAGAGCATGCAAATAATTTTAAAAGGCGAATGATGCGTTTTCCTATGACGCGATTTTCCTCTTTCTTATCATCCTTATAAAAATAGTATCCGGAAACTGCAAAAAAGAACGGAACGGCTATACGAGTAAGAGGCAAGGTGATCTTGCCGAATATTCCCGGTAAAGAAAAGTGCAGAAATATAACAAGAAATGAACAGATTGTTCTACATGCGTCAATATAATTATTACGAGAGTATCTCTGATTCATAGAAACCTCCAAATTTATATCATTTACTTATAAGCTAATTCTACCACATTCTACTGATTTTGCAAGACATTTTTAGAAATGAAATATTGTTTATAGGAGAAAGGCAATCAATGCTTATTTAAATGGTCGGCGCGCCGACCGGGGTGCCGACAGAAGGGGGAGGAATAAGGGAGAATAGTGGCAAATAGGCAAGAATAGCCGAGAAAGTGCAAAGAAGCCCTTGGATTCCGGTTTTTGTTGGGAATCCAAGGGCTTTTAGTGGGTTTTGGGCAGGTGGGTTATTGCTGATTCGTTTTTGCGGTGTTGATGGATGATATAAGTATTCTCTTAATTTCAATACAGTGCTCTA
>JAFYLX010000013.1 GCA_017556895.1 Bacillota bacterium
GATCTATTATCCAGTAAAGCCTAACCCCGTGATTCCTATAATTATTAAGCTTATCGACTTGGTCTTTTATGATGCTAGAGGGTGACAGTATTTCGACTACGAAATCCGGTGCCCCATCGATGTAATTCTTCTTTATTTTATCCTTGTTGCAAACAACAAATAAATCGGGCTCCGGCTTGTTCTCGTTGTCACCATTAAGTCGTACTGATAGGGGTGCGAAAAATGGAACACACTTGCCTTTGTGGGCCTTTATATACATATTGATTTCGAACAGGAGATAACCCAAAATAATCTGATGTAAAGTTGAAGGAGAAGCAAGATCGTATATGAAGCCGTTCATGAGTTCCACCTTAATGACATCTGGAAAGACGTCGCAGTCATCGGAATTGTATCGTCTTGTGTTTTGAGCAAAGTATGGAATTGCACTTTCCTTGAATCCATAAAGATTTAGATCACTATATGGGTTAAAGGATTTACCTCTTTGTTTCATATATTCTAGCATTTCATAAAAATCAACATCACACTGCTTATCAAAGGCCTTGATTGTATGAATCTCATCGAAGCCCTTGATTATGTATATGCCTGCTATGAAGTTATGTATGTATATTCTTTCGTTAGCAAGGTCGATCATCCAATATTCTTTGACCCCGACTTCCCTGTATTTGTGGAGTTTGTATAGTGAATCCCTAACGATCGTTTCTTGCGAAAGTATCTCTAATACAAAAGTAGGGACTCCAACGGTATGCGTGTCATGAATGGTGCATTTGCCACAACAAAACAAATCCGGAGTAACAACCGTTTTATCATCCAGATGAAGTTCGCATCCTATGAATGGGCTCGATGTATAGTCCTTTAGCTCTCTTTCGTGGGCAGAAAATATTGATGAAAAATATTCGGCACAACGAAGGTGCTCCTTGGGCATAGGAACTCTGTCTAGCATAAATCCATCTACTAACTCTACACTAAGATCCGGTGGCAAATTGAAATAGTCTTGAACCGTATATTCTCCTTGGTTCTTGGTGAAATATTTTAATAATTCTTTCATGTATATCCCTCCTGAGACCATAATAATAAGCCTTGAGATAAAGGCAAGAAGAAATTGGTGCAAGTGTTGAAAATAAGTACTTTAATGCGGTTTTTTGGTATTTAAATGAATTTGCCTTTTTCTGCAAATTGTGATAAAATCAATAAGTTATCGAAATAACTCAGAAATTAATAAAAACTAAATTTGTTAATATTTATAGAATAAGGATAAACAAGGGGAGAAATCAAACTGAGAGACTATATGTTTGACACCTTTAGAGGGCTGTTAATGCTTTCTATTCCGATGTCACACTTTACGAAAATGTCCGGCAACCTATATTCTGAACTATATATGGGAGGCGGATTCCCGCAGGATTCACTTGCTGGATGGGTTTATATCACAATTAACGTATTTGTAATGCAGGCCTTTATGTTCCTATCCGGATATTTTTCAAAGAAGCCAGACAGAGCAAGAGAAACTGCATTTGGCACATTCATGTGGCCATACCTTGTGTGGACGACTTTCTACTTCGTAATTAGATACCTATTCTTCGGAAATGCGCATCTAAGCTACCTAACACCGCCGTTCGCATTATGGTTCTTATTCGCTTTATTCTTCTATAGATACTTCCTGAAGGATATGGTTAAGTTCCAGTGGTTATTGCCTCTAAGTATCGTACTTTACCTACTTGCGGGTCAGGTTCAGGAATGGGCAGACTTCATGTCTTTAGGAAGAGCAGTTTCCTATTTCCCGTTCTTCTTACTTGGATACTACTGCTCCAAGGAAAGACTTGCTTGGCTTCAGCAGCTTAAGAAGCATCCGATTGTACTAGCTATCATGGGCGTTGTATTAGTCCTAATCTCCGTTGCCCTTTGCAAATGGGGTCCAAACGTAGGCTGGTACCTATTAAGAGAATCCGTACACAGCTTTAGAATGGAATGGTGGCAGGATACTCTAGGAAGACTTGGAATTTTAGTTCTTTCCAGTGCTTGGATTGTATTCGCAATAAATGTAATTCCTTCAAAGCAGAACTTTATCTCTTTCGTGGGAAGCAATACAATGCCGGTATATATTTTCCACCTAACATTAAGATACGTAATCCAGTTCTTCGGCTTATACGTTGGATTCATCGGCTGTCTAGTGACTGCATGGTTTGCAATCCTATCACTTGTGTTCAAGAATAAGGAAAAGAAGACAGGTTACTACATCGCAATCGCAGTATCCTTAATCGGTTTCTACTTCCTATTCTCATCAGGAGTACTTGCACCGCTTTATGGATTATGCCCACAGAACAAGGTATTCTTCTATTTACTTGTATACGGCGGAGCACTTATTTGTGGTTGCTCATTCGTTGCACCTTTCTGGATCAACCTATACGACACTATCGTGGATGGTCCAAAGAGAATGCCATATATCACAAAATGGTTAAAAGGACCTAATTATGTTGAAGAACAGAAAGCAGCATAAAAAACATAAATATTTAAAAACGTTAATAATTGCCCTCGTAGTGGGCCTTACTTGCACCCTTTTTGCGTCTTGCGGGAAGGGTGCAAATTCATATATGTACGAAACTGACGCTTTCTTCTTGGAAAATGACAGAGGCTCGTATACCTATGGAGAATTGGTTAGACCCGTTACTGATGAGGCCTGTCCTCTTGTTTTCATAGCCCATGGTTTCAAAGGGACTAGAAACTCCGGCGGTGCAAAGGAGTTGTCGGAACGACTTGCCCTTGAGGGGATTGCGGCTGTTAGGATAGATTTCAACGGGTATGCCGAAGAATCTCTAAAGTCAGCCCATACCAATAGATATACCCTAAGTGACATGCAGTCTGATGCCGTAAAAACCATCAATTACGTTATAGAAAACTATAATATCGATACGGATAGACTGGGCGTTTATGGTAGGTCCATGGGCGGCAGGGTAGCTATGATGCTTGCAAACGAGAACGTGGGTGGTTTTGACTTTAAAGCTATGACGCTAATCGCACCTGCAGGAGACGAAGAGGCCATGATCTATTACATGGGAGGCCAAGACATGTGGGAGGATATGAAGGAAATCGCCCTTCGCGACGGATACTGTCCAAAGCAGAGCCTTGAGCTTACCTATGACTGGTTTACAGACTTCGAAGAATATGATCCTTCTACAACAGGGTATAAGTTTGGAGACAAGCCGGTACTTCTGTATTATAATACTCTTGATATGGTTGTTAGACCCGTAACGAGTCTTGCTTGTGCAGCTGGGTACAGCAACATAGAGACAATCGAGGTTACTACGGAGGATGGTCACGGATACGAAATGGGATACAAAGAATCGGAATTAAAAGACCAGATTATGTCCAAAATAGTAGAGTTTTTCGGAGATAATTTAGGTGTGTAATTGAATTGATATTGCCATCAATGACATAATGGAGGAAAATATGAGAAGAGAATATGAGATTCCATATATTGAGAACTTAAAAGGTGATGAGGAGCAGGTAGTAATTATTGCCCATGGATTTGGAAGCAGTATGCAAAGTCCTACGGCACAGATGGTGCTTAATGAGCTTCCTAAACTAGGCATCGGCACTATTGCCTTCGATTTTCCTGCACACGGCGCAAGCCAGGTGGACGGGGACGTGCTATCGGTAGCAAATTGTATTGCTGACCTTGGAGCTGTGGAAGAATATGTACGTGAAAAGTGTCCAAGAGCGAAGATTAGCTATTTCGGATCCAGTTTCGGTGCGTATATCACGCTTTTATACCTTTCCGCACATCCGGAAAAGGACGGCAAGGCCTTCTTAAGAAGCGCTGCAGTTAATATGCATGTTATCTTCGAGAATCCGACAGAAGCAGAGGCCTTTGCAATGGCACAGCAGGGGCACCTGATTATAAACTATGGCACGCCGCTAAAGCTTACGGCTAAATTTGTCGAGGATCTAAAGGAACACGACTTGTTTGAGCTATATAAGCCTGGAGATGCCAGCGTTATAATGATCCACGGAGCTCAAGACGAGACAATTGATTACCAAAAAGCGGTAGAATTTGCTCAAAAATTTGACATTACTCTAATCACTGTAGAAGGCGGAGACCACAGACTTAGCGCTGAGGGTATGCCTGAAGCGGTGGTTATGACGGCGATAGATTTTTATTTGAATAACTAGAAAGGAAGACGAGATATGCTATCATTCGAATGCGATTACAACATTGGCGCTCATCCAAGAATATTAGAGCGTTTAGTAGAAACTAATTTTGAAAAGAAAAATTACAAAGACATGTATATCGTTTGTAAAGATTGCGGAAAGAAATTCTTGTTTTCCGCCACAGTGCAAAAATATTTTGATTTAAAGGGTTGGGATGATCCCAAAAGATGTAGAGATTGTAAAAACTACAGAAACACACGCTACCTGATGTGTTCTTCGTTTTAGAAAAGAGGTAGCGTAATGGATAAGATGATATATTCTACCGACTTTA
>JAFYLX010000109.1 GCA_017556895.1 Bacillota bacterium
TCACTTATCCTTTCCACATGCTTGTTCAGATGTATCATCTAGCGACATCAAGATACGTAATTTTAGACGGATACTGCATCGCAGCTTCCATCTTGCCACACAAAGCTGAAACTAAGGTAATCCAGATTTGGCATGCTTCAGCTGCTCTTAAGAAATTCGGATACCAGACTTTGGATAAGCCATCAGGTAGCAATAGCAAAATGGCTGAAGTTATGAAAATGCACTGTAACTACGACTATGTATTTGCATTATCAAATCAAACAGCAGGTCATTACTGTGAGGCTTTCAACGTTACTGATGACAAAATCAGACTAATCGGAATGCCGCATTATTCAATTCTTAAGAAATTCGATGCTAAGGATAATATGGAAACAGCTTATCCAGAGCTTAAGGAAAAGAAAAACATCCTTTATATGCCTACTTTTAGAAAGGGCAAGGATGTTGAAATCAAACCACTTATAGATAATTTTGATTTTGAAAACAATAACTTAATCGCGCGTCTTCATCCGCTTGAAACGGCACCTAAAGACGATGCGAGAGTGATTTATGACGATAAGTTCACAACTTACGACTGGATTAACATGGCTGATGTAATCATAGCAGACTATTCTTCATTGATAGTAGAATGCGCTTGGCTAAAGAAGAAAATGTTCTTCTATTTATATGATTATGAAGAATATGCTGCTGACCCAGGCGTTAACGTGGACTATGAGAAGGAAGGGCTTATGGAACTTTCATTTAGAGATGCTTCCAATGTTAACGACATCCTTGACAGTGAATATAGATGGGATGTGCTTAATGCCTTTTCCGCAAAATATGTTGAAGTTGATGCTGACAAGAGCGTAGAAACATTTGTTGATTTTATGCTCGTATAAGTACCTTTAGTAATATAAGGAGAGAAAACGAAATGAAAAGAGTAATAACATATGGAACATACGACTTGTTACATTATGGACATATTAATCTTCTGCAGAGAGCAAAACAGCTGGGTGATTACCTAATCGTTGTGCTTTCTACAGACGAATTTAACTGGAACGAAAAGCAGAAGAAGTGCTACTTTACATACGAAGAAAGAAAGCGTCTTCTTGAGGCTGTAAGATACGTGGACCTAGTAATTCCTGAAGAAAACTGGGAACAGAAGATTAAGGACGTACAGGAATACCACGTTGATACATTTGTTATGGGGGATGACTGGGAAGGCAAATTTGACTTCCTTAAGGACTACTGCGAAGTAGTATATCTTCCTAGAACACCTGAAATTTCTACAACTCAGATCAAACAAGACTTAAACGCACAGAAGTAGTTTACAGGAGGAACGCATGAAAAAAGTAATAACTTATGGTACTTTTGACCTGTTTCATAGAGGACATTACAACATCTTAAAGCGTGCTAGAGAATACGGCGACTACCTAGTAGTTGGTGTTACTGGCGACAGCTATGATGTATCAAGAGGCAAACTTTCCGTACACGATGATATCGCAACTCGTATCGAAAATGTTAAAAAGACAGGACTTGCCGATGCGATTATCGTTGAGGAATATTTAGGTCAGAAGATCAGTGACGTAATTCAGTATGATATTGACACTCTTGTAATTGGCGACGACTGGAGAGGTAAGTTTGACCATCTTGGTAAGTACTGCGACGTAGTTTACCTAGAAAGAACTAAGAATATTTCCAGCACACAAATTAGAGAAGAACAGCTAAAAAGCTATAACATTGGTATTGTTGTTGACCGCCCGGACGACAACCAGATCGTTCACGAAGCTGGTTTAATCACAGAAACTAACATCGGAGGAGTTTTTGCGGAAAGCGAAGAACTTTTAGATGATTTCTGTGAAAAGTACAATGTTGATAAGAAGGCTTCCAATTACGAAGAACTTCTGGAAAACAACGATATCGTATATATTCACTGCAAGGTGGAAGACAGATACAACTACATCAAAGAAGCTCTTAAGGCAAAGAAGCACGTAATCTGCGACGCACCGTTTACTCTAAACAAGAAGAAGCAGATTGAGCTATTTGAACTAGCAAAGGAAAACAATGTAGCACTTTGGGACAACATCAAGATGGTTTATGTAAGAGTATTCAACCAGCTATTATGGATGACTCAAGGCGGGCTAATTGGTGATATTATTAGATTCGAATGTTCCGTTTCTAAGAACGACAAGGGAATCAAGGATTTATTCGATGAACTTATGGCCAATGCAATTTGTCCGATGATTAAGGTTTTAGGCCCTGATTACACTAACATGCACTCAAAGCTTATCAAGCAGGACAGCGGTGTTGAGTTCGGTGCCTTATCCTTCGAATATCCGACTTGCGAGGCTACTATCAAGGTTGGTAACTCCGTTAGAGTTAAGAACCAGATGGAAATCATCGGAACAAAGGGAACAATCAGACTTAAGGACAACTGGTGGAAGAGTAACTACTTTGAATTAGAAGAACCAGACTCAACTGAAAGTGTTGTTTACAACATGAACTTTGAAGGAAATGGCTTTAAGTTCCTTCTTAGAGAAATGCTAACAACATTCTCTAATGAAAATACAGAGTCAAAGGGGCTTTTCCCAGATGAATCTGTAAAGATTGTTGAAATTATGGAAGAAATGTATAACGCTTAATAGATAATTAATAGAAAGGAGAAGAGGAGTAATTCCTTAACTTGAATATGTATTATTTAAACGAAAACGTAAGAGACTTAAATAGAATATTTGACCAGAACGCTAGAGGTGGATACTTAAGAATGGACTTAAACGAAAATCCAAATGGTCTACCTCAGGAATTCATCAATGAAGTACTAAGCGACATCAATCCTGAATTCTTAGCTAAGTATCCAGACCACCTAGAATTCATGCAGTGCCTTGGCAATTTAATCGGTGCTGATGTTGAAGAAATCTGCTTAACAAACGGTTCCGCGGAAGCTATTAGACACGTCATCGAAGCTTACACAAGACCTGGCGGCAAGATGTTATCCGTAGCACCATCTTATGCTATGTATGAAGTATACGCTAAGATGTACGGCAGAGAACACGTTGCTGTTCACTACGGAGACAACTTAACTGTAAACGTTGATGACATCATCGAAAAGATTACTCCAGACCTAGATTTAGTAATCGTATTAAATCCAAACAACCCAATCGGTGACGTTTACACATATGAAGAAATGGACAGAATCGTTGAAGCTGCAAAGAAGAACGAAGTTACAGTTCTAATCGACGAAGCTTACTTCTACTTCTATCCAAACACATTCATCAAGTATGCATTAGAAAACGACAACGTATTCTTAACTAGAACATTCTCCAAGTTATTCTCCCTTGCTGGTGCTAGACTTGGCTATGTTGTAGGTAGAAAAGAAGGCGTAAACATGATTCAGAAGTTATGTACGCCTCATAACATCAACGCTTTCGCTATGAAGTTTGCTCAGGCAATCATCCAGAAGGAAGGCATGATCGAAGAATTAGTTGCTAAGCAGCTTGAAGGTAAGCAGTACCTAGTTGATACTTTAAGAGAAAAGGGCTACACAGTAAACGCTAAGGAAGGTAACTTCGTATTTATCAAGCCTAACACTGATGCTCAGACTCTTGTTGCTAGAATGAAGGAAGAAAAGAAGATCCTTATCAAGTCTTACAAGAATATCGGTGGAGAAGGAGACTTCTTAAGAGTATCCACAGGTGAAAAGGAATTAATGCAGGTATTTATCGATGCATTAGTTGAAATCGACAAATAGTAATCGGCCAACATAAGTGTTTTAGTGATTTAAGGAGGCTATACATTGATTATTAAGTGTAATAAATCTGATGAAAAACGTATTTTAGAGTATATTGGTAAGGACTATGGCAAATGTGCTTACCTTTATATCGACCTTATGAAATACGGTTTCGATAATGAAAACGTTAGACTTTGGATGGATGTTGAAGGCGAAGAAATCAAACTAGTAGTTCTAAACTACTACACTGGCGTTCATTTATTCTCAAGAGAAAATGAATTCGACGTTGACGGCATCGTTGAAGTTCTAAAGGAAATTAAACCATCTCTAATCTGTGGTATGAGCTATACTATCGAAAAGGTTAGAGAAAAGATGGAGGGCTACGAGTATGAAGAAGGCGTAGTTGGCCAGCTTAGAGATATCGTAGATATCGACACTGAAGGTTGTTACAAGGCTTCATTAGAAGAAATCAAGGAATTAGCGGCAGTTCTTGCAGAAGACGACGCTCTTGGTAAGCCATACGGTTTCGATCTTCTTTACAAGCAGCTAGCTGAAAGATTCCAGGAAAACTTCGGTAGAAACTTTATCTACAGAGAAAACGGTAAAATCGTTGCTACAGCATCAACTTATGCTGAAGAAGCTGGACTTTCCGTTATTTCCGGCGTTTTCACTGACATTGAATGCAGAGGAAAGGGCCTTTCAAAGAAAGTTCTTGCGGCAATCTGCAAGGATCTAAAGGATGACGGATTTGACGTAATGTCCTATTACTACATTCCTTCTGCACACAAGGTGCACAACTTCGTAGGTTTCGAAGATTTAGGCATCTGGGCAAAACTAATTAGAGAGTAAGGTATTTCGTTATGATAATGAATGAAAGACATGAAAAACTATTAAAACTATATAAGATTTTTTTAGAAATATGTCAGAAGCATGATATCAAGTTCTATTTTACTGGTGGTAGTGCCTTAGGTGCGGTTAGACATCAGGGATTTATTCCTTGGGATGATGATATCGACATGGGTGTTACGCGTGACGAATGGGAGCGTTTAAAACCTATCTTGCTGGAAGAATTACCAGAGGACTTAACATATGTCGATTACATGACTCATCCGACATATGCTGGACATATTTGTAAGATTGTTGATAAGAACTCAATCGACTTATATAGATCAAGACTTGCTGATGGTACTCCTAAGGGTCAGTTTCTTGAAATTTTTATCCTAGACCCAGTACCTGCAGATAAGATTGAATATCATAGAGAAATGTTCTGGATTTACTCGGAAATTATGACTCCGTATTTCCCATATATCAATACGAACATCAAGCATCATAATTTCTCAATGAGAAAATACAGATACTATAAATTCCTAGCAAAAATTTTAGGAAAAGACAAAGTTATTAAGATGATTGAAGAAAAAATCTTCAATTATAACAAGGAAGAATGTGATTATCTTCTTCTTGAATGGGGTGCAGTTATTAACTACTACCCAATCGGAGATTTCGGTGAGCCACAGTACATCAAGTTTGAAGATACTGTTGCACCGGTAGGAGCAAGACCAGCAGCTCAATTCTATAGGGACTACGGCGATGACTGGATGAAATATCCTGATATCAGCGGACAGATGGCTCACGTAACTATCGGTAATGCTCATACTCCTGCAGAAGAATATATGAAAGATATCTTCACTAGAGTTAATGCTAAGACTACAAATGAAATGCGTGTTAAGGTTAAGGACAACACTATTAGAGATTTCCGCAAAAATGTTGAAATGTCTAGGGAAATGCTTAACTTCAAGGCAAATCATCTAGTTCACAAGATGAATTCTAAGGAATCAGTAGCTAGCATTAAGGCTTTATATGAAGCAAAAGAATTCGATGCAGTATACGCATCTTTTGATGAATTCTTCAACCTAATCAAACGTGGTTCAAAGGTTGGACTAGTTGTTAAGTTAAATATGGAATTACAGGAATGCGCACTTATGGCTGCAATTGCCCTAGGTAAGCTAAAGATGTCCAATTTCATCCTTGATAACATGATGCAGTCCACAAGTGTGCCAAAGGACAAGGTAGAATTCTTCAAGAAATATATCCACCTATTCGAAGAAATTAGAATCGAATATTACGATGGAGAGTATGAACTAGCAGAAAACATGTTAGACCAGGTTAAAGACCAGTTCGGTAATTCATATATGTTCACTACTATGGATGTAAGAAATAGAATTAAGCTAAAAAAGATTTCAGACGCATCCGCAGATATTAAGAAGATTGACGAACTGATTGAAAAATATCCTTCAGACTACGATTTAGTTAAGATTAAGGCTGACTTACTTTTAGTAGCAGGAGAGGAAGCTAAGGCTAGAGAGTTGTATGAAGAAGTATTAGCAAACAGCAACAACGGTATTGATATTTTAGATATTGAAAGCTATATGAAAGGATAGTTGAAAGCGAATTATGGATAAAGAAATTAAAAGAGTTCTAGATAAGGACAGCCAGAAAACTTTAGAACTACTTAGAGAATTTGATGGTATCTGTAAAGAAAACGGTATCAAATATTATCTAACAGGCGAAACTCTACTTTATGCTTTCTGCCACGGCACAATGGAGCCTAAGGCATTCAGCGCTAAAGTTTTAATGACTGTAGATAATGCTAAGAAGTTTATCGAAGTAATCAATAAGACTAAGCCTGCAAATAGAGCTATCGAACACTGGGGTAACAGCAGAAAGTACCCTGATTTCACAATCAAATATACTGCTAAAGACTCTTTATGCTTTAACGTATTAGAAAAACTTAACTTCAACACTCACGGATTCCACATTCAGATTGGTATCTTAAGAGGTAAAGTTAAGGCTAAGAAGATTAAGAGACTTGCAGCAACTGCATTAGAATTAGGTATTGGTGCAGGCGGTCATAACGAAAGTTTAGTTCCATATATGAAGGGGGCTAAGAAGAACGCTATGGGTATTGCAATCGCTAAGCCTATCGAATTAGTATTTGGTGCAGGAAGAGTTAGAAAGTGGTTATTTAACTTCTACTGTAAGAATGCAAAATCTGGAAGCTCCTTAGGAAAGGGCACTCATCAGGTTTATAACGTTCATTATGCAAAGAATAAGAAGGTTAAGATGTCTTCCTTATACTTCGATGGCAATGAAACATGCATGATCGAAGGGGATGCATATCCAGTACCAAAGTATACATATGCATTCTTAAGAAACATCACTTCTGGCAGAATGGTTGAATTAGAAGAGGGCGGTTACAAGGCTGTTGATAGATTCGCATTCAGAGACAACTGCGTTATCGACCCTGAAATCCCTTACGAAGAATACTTTGCTAGAGTAGAAAATTCTAACGCTGCATTCAAGAAGGTATATAAGTATAAATTTAAATCAGAAATCACAAGAATCAAGAACAGA
>JAFYLX010000110.1 GCA_017556895.1 Bacillota bacterium
C
This sequence comes from Bacillota bacterium, assembly GCA_017556895.1. Next base: position 2 of record JAFYLX010000110.1, read on the forward strand.
TCCTAACCCTCAAAATCTTGTAATAGTGACGCCAGATCTTCCTGATGTTCCACTATAATACCCATATCAAACTTTTCTTGATCCTCTGGTGGCAATAAGTCATATAGGATTTCTGTGTCTTCTAGCTTCAGTTTTTCTCCGCTTTCTGTTATGAAGTATACAGAAATCACATTCCCGTTATTCTTCACCATATAATATGATTGGCTCTTTGAAGACGTTCTTTGTTCTTCATCATTTGTACTATTTAATTTGTTATCTGTTTCTTCTTTGGATGGCTCATTTGAAATATCACTTACAGGTTCACTAACAGACGTATTAACCGGTTCATTGACTTCTGGCTTACTAGGCCAAAGAATTACGGCTATTAAAACACATAAAGTAATTATGAGTGCTGTCACCACAAAAACCCTATAATTCTTTTTTCTTCTTGAAAACATATCATCACCTCTTGAGATATTGTTTACAATAATGGAAAAAATTATACAGTTATGTAGTCTTTGAGATTCTCAAAAGTCTTATCTCCTATACCACTGACATTTTTTATATCCTCTATAGATTTATATTTGCCGTTAGACTCCCTATAGTCGATTATTTTTTGTGCTGTTGTAGGACCCACACCTGGAATTTCCTGAAGAAGCGATGAATCCGCAGTGTTTATATTTATTCTTCCGTCAGAATCCTGCTGTGGGCTTACCGCCAAATCGCCATATTCATTATCGCTATCCACGGAATATATTATAAGCTTCTGCCCATCATATACTTCTTCAGCACGGTTTATGCTGTCTATGTCCGCGTCGTCCGTTAGTCCTCCGGCCTTTTCAATTACTTCGAAAAGCCTAGTGCCAGCCTTAACCTTGTAAACCCCTGGGTTGTATACACAGCCTCCAATGTCTATGTATATATCTATATTCTCCACATAATAATTGTCGGATTCAATAGTACCATCCCCATAAGATTCTTCTTCAGCAGTTATGCTAGTCGGTGGACTAGACATTTCATCGATTTCAGTTTGTCTCCCATTATTACCACTTATCCAAAAAAACAAAAGAGCAGCCGCTACCGTAACGGGCAGGGCTGCCTTCTTTATAGATTCTTTGTGTAATAATAGTAGTTCCTTGAAATCTGCGATGTTTTTAATACCTTTTAACCTATTCAATTCCCTCACCCCTTTTACAGAATTTTACATCTGCACGGAAGGGTTAGTCAAGATTAAAAATGTAAATTATTGGTAAAACCTAGAACTTTACGTTCAACTTCCATAGCGTATCTAGGAACATCGATTTTTGCGAAATCGCAGAAAGAAGCGATTACAAGCTCTGGGCTGCAGTTTGAAATGCTACCACAGTCTAAAAGAAGTGATAGCTTAATTCCTTCTTCGCAAGGATTAACTTCAAAGTTTCTAATCATATGCTTGATATTAACAGAAACTAGTTTTTTGTCCTTTTTCTGCTTTTTCATTGCAAGGATTTCTTCCTGAGCTAAATATCCAGCCTTTAACTCGTCAAGTTTTTCGTTAGTTGCTTCGTAAGGAATTACCACCTCGTATACTGCATAGTCTGCAATACTTGCAAGAGACTTGATATCGTCAGATAATTCCTGGCACCAAAGGATAGTTAGCCCTTCAGGCATCATATCCTTTAGCATATCGTAGATTTTGTCTGTTTCATAAGGAACATTAGTTGTGAACTCTAATAGCTCGCAAGCACTTGAATATCCAAGTGAAAGAGGCTGAGCAAAGCCAAGTTTTGGATGAGGGTTGAACCCTTGTGAATAGCTTAGCGCAATCCCGCTCTTTCTAAATGCTCTCTTGAAGAATCTTAATAGGTCAAGATGGGAAGTGTACTTTGCATAACCATCTTTGGTAAATTTTAATACATATTTATTTGCCATAGATACCCTCCATCTCACATTTTACTCTTCTATTGATACCACAACCTACACAGCCGTGTCTGCAGTCATGTGTAGTTGTTTCGCCGTAAGCCTTCTTCTTTTCAGATAAGAAGAACTTCTTAGTAATACCGCAGTCGATGTGATCCCATGGTAATACTTCGTCTTCTTTTCTTTCTCTATATGCGTAGTAGTCAGCAGTGATTCCAGTCTCTTCGAAAGCCTGTTCCCATCTATCAGGGTGGAAATGCTCAGTCCATCCGTCTAGTCTACAGCCAAGTTCGTGTGCTCTTAATAAAGCCTTACCACATCTTCTGTCGCCTCTAGCAAAGATTGCTTCGCAAACACTAGTAAAACTATCGTGGTAATTGAACTTAACGCCCTTAATCTTAAGCTTCTGAACAAGGTAATTATGCTTTTCTCTAAACTCTTCAGGTGTGTTCTGTCTTTCCCACTGGAAAGGAGTATCAGCCTTCGGTACGAAGTTAGATACGCTTACAGTAAGATTAAATCTGCCACCCTTAGGTCCGTTATACTTCTTATTGATTTCGATGATATTCTGTGCAATGTTTGCAATACCGTCTAAATCTTCGTATGTTTCAGTAGGAAGCCCAATCATGAAGTATAACTTAATATTTTTCCAACCTAAAGAAATAGCCTGTTCTACGGAAGTGTAGATATCTTCTTCAGTAACACCCTTGTTAATTACGTCTCTTAATCTTTGAGTACCGGCTTCAGGTGCATATGTAAGACCAGACTTCTTGTACTCCTGAATCTTATTTAATACTTCGAAAGCGAACTTATCGATTCTTAAAGATGGAAGTGATAAGGATACGTTTGTAGCCTTGCAGTAGTCCATTAAGTCAAGAGTAAGTTCCTTAAAGTTAGAATAGTCACTTGTTGATAGAGATAAAAGTGATAATTCGTCGTTACCTGTGTTTTCAAGCTGTGTTTTAGCAAGATTTAGGATTGTGTCAGTATTTCTTTCTCTAACTGGTCTGTAGATCATACCAGCCTGGCAGAATCTACAACCTCTAGTACATCCTCTGAATGTTTCGATAACGGATCTGTCGTGAACGGCTTCAACCATTGGAATTACAGGCTTTACAGGGAAAGGAAGTTCTTCAACGGAGCCTTGAATCTTTCTTAGAACTGTGTCAGGTGCATTTTCATTAAGTTTACATAACGTTTTTATGGTTCCATCTTCGTTGTATTCCACATCATAGAAGGAAGGAACATATACACCCTCTAATTTGCATGCTTTTTCTAAGAATTCCTTCTTTGTAAGACCATTTTTCTTACATTCTGCGTGTAGCTTTAGGACTTCTGGTAGTAAAACTTCACCATCACCGATTAAGAACATGTCCATAAAATCAGCAAGTGGTTCAGGGTTAAATGCACATGGACCACCAGCCGCAACGATTGGATATTCTTCTCCTCTATCCTTAGCAAGAAGCGGAATCTGTGCTAAATCTAGCATATTTAAAATTGTAGCAAAGGACATTTCATACTGAAGTGTAAAACCTAGTACATCTACATCCTTTAACGGAGTTTTTGTTTCTAATGTGAATAATGGAACGTCATTTTCCTTCATTAAGGATTCCATATCAGCAGCCGGAGCAAATACTCTTTCACAAGCAATGCCTTCCTGTGCGTTTACAGCATTGTATAAAATCTGCATGCCAAGGTATGACATACCGATTTCATATAAATCAGGGAAAGCAAAAGCCATTCTTTCGCCAGCTTCTTCATGAGTTTTCTTAATAGAATTCACTTCACCGCCAATATAACGGCCAGGTTTTTCAACTTGTTTTAAAATCTGGTCTAGCTTCTTCTGTAAATCCATCTAGTTTCTCCTTTATATTAAAATAATCTACTTATCTATAAAAAGCTCGTCTATTGTTTTACCAATTATTTGAGCAATTTCGTCTAAGACTTCTTTAGTTTCGGCCTTTTTCAAAAGTATGCGCTCGATAACATCAGGATTGCCCTCCGGAACCTTACCTATGATGTACTCAATTCGTTCGTCTAGGCCTACATATTTGTTTTCTTTAACCACCCTGTCGGCAAGGCAGATAATATCACATTCGTTTAGCTTGTCAATATCGTTGTATTTAGGATATTTCATATGTACCTTTACGATATTTGCCTCGTCAACATATCCCATTTCAGTGAGAATATCACATCCAATAAGATCATGTCTCTCATAGATTCTAGCCACATCGTGACAAAGCCCAGACCCTTTTATAAGGTCGATGTCTAGATTATATCCATGCTTGTTAAGTTCTTCAGCCATCTTAACACCAACATCTGAAACCGCCTTGCAGTGGGCCTTCACCTTCTCAGGTGTATTCCACTTAATATATAGCTCATCTATTTCACTTTGAGAAATTCTTTTTGTCACAATTCTCACCCTCTTCTTCTAGTAAAAACATCCTATATATTATACCATATTGTCTTCTAATTGATAATAAAATTCTTTGTTACTTTTTGCATTGTATGTACCGATAATCTCCGACTTTATAATTCTTTCTCCGGGAATAACCAAAATTGTCTCTAAATTACCGTAGGTGCATATCTTATCGTTTTGTCTTATCTTAACGCATACACCAAGTTCTTTGTCATTCCCCGCAAAAATGACCTCTCCGCCAGCCATCGCCCTTACATTTTTGATATCCCCTTTGGAATCATCCATGAGAATATCATTGTAACTAACTTCATTGGCAGCAGTTATAACCTTATTTAATGTTTTTGGTGAACTTATCAATGCATCACATAAACTTTCGCCTGCTTCTTTGATTTCTTCTGCAGAAAAATGTTTATGCATCTCTTTATATATATTATCCTTTGCATCTAAAATTTTATCGGAAGTTGTAATAGTCGTTCCTTCCAAAAAAGCCATCATGGCTAGGCAAACGACTACCTGTGTCAAAACTTTGTCTTTAAATTTCATAGCGCTCTCCATTAAGTCCATATTATTTTCTTTTTAGAATTCTACGCTATAAAAGTAAAAAAAGAACTCAGGCTCCATATTCCATGAATCCTGAGTCCATAATTGTTAAATATTAGTTTATTCTTCCCAATATTCCATATCGTAGTTTTCGATACGAATCATGTCGCCTTCTTCAAGGCCTAGTTCCTTAAGCTGCTCGATTGCACCCTTGCCTTCGATATACTTGTAAAGATATCTTAATGAACCCATATCGTTGAAGTTTGTGGAACGGAAAATCTTTGATAACTGCTTACCTTCAATAGTGTAAACGCCCTCTTCTTCGTCGTAGCCAACATATACATCCTTATAATTTGGATCGTTATCTTCAGCTTCAAAGTCGAAGTATTCGTATCCGTCGTCTTCTTCCTCTGGATTAGCATCAATCTTCTGTAATTCAAGAAGAGCTGCAGCTAGTACTTCCTTTACACCAATATTTAGTGGCGCAGACATTGGGAATACCTGATAGCCTTTGCTTTCTACATATTCCTTGAATTCTAAATACTTTTCGTCGTTTTCAAGATCGTCAAGCTGGTCAATCTTGTTAGCCGCAACAATCTGAGGCTTTCTTAGAATTCTTGGGCTATATGCTTCTAATTCAGCGTTAATCTTGTCGAAATCTTCCTTTGGATCTCTTCCTTCGCAGCCGGAAACGTCAACAACGTGAATTAAAACCTTACTTCTTTCGATATGTCTTAGGAATCTGAAACCTAAGCCCTGACCTTCGCTGGCACCTTCGATGATACCCGCGATGTCAGCCATAACAAAGCTATCGTCAAAGATCTTAACAACACCAAGGTTAGGATCGATTGTTGTGAAGTGGTAGTTTGCAATCTTAGGCTGTGCACTTGTTGCCACTGATAGTAAAGAGGACTTACCAACATTAGGGAAACCTACTAAACCAACGTCAGCAATAAGCTTCATCTCTAAAATTACGTTTCTTTCTTTTGCTACACCGCCTGCTTCTGCAAAGTTAGGTGCCTGACGAACGGAGTTCTTGAAGTGAACGTTACCTCTACCGCCCTTACCACCTTTTGCAGCAACAAACTGCTGGCCATCTTCTGTTAAGTCTTTCATAACAAGGCCTGAATCTTCATCTATTACAACTGTTCCCATTGGAACCTTAATAATCAAGTTTTCGCCTGATTTGCCGAATCTCTTCTTTTTCATGCCGTTCTGGCCATCTTCAGCAAAGTACTTTCTCTGGAAACGGAAGTCCATTAATGTTCTCATATTTCTGTCAGCAACAAAAATAACATCTCCGCCTCTACCGCCGTCACCGCCATCTGGACCGCCTTCCGGTACAAATGGTTCTTTTCTGAAAGTAACAGCGCCGTCTCCGCCTTTACCTGATTTAATTGTAATTCTGGCTCTATCTACAAACATCTTTGAACCTCCTATTACATTTTATATATATATTTTCAATAACTAGTATTTCTCAAAAAAAGACCCTGTAAACATTACAGGGTCTAAATTTCTAATTAAGCTTCTTTTGGATAAACGGAAACCTGTTTTCTGTTTCTGTCTTTTCTTTCGAACTTAACTGCACCATCAATCTTAGCGAATAATGTATCATCTCCGCCGATACCTACGTTGTTACCAGGGTGGAACTTTGTTCCTCTCTGTCTAACGATGATGCTACCTGCGCTTACGAACTGACCGTCGCCAGCCTTTAGTCCAAGACGTTTGGACTCGGAATCTCTACCGTTCTTAGAGCTACCTACACCTTTCTTACTTGCCATTACATTGCCTCCTAACTTCTATTGGTAATTACTATAGTGCCGCTTCAATAGCTTCGATGATTACAGCCTTTGTAGCCTTTTCGTCGATAGCAATATTGTTTTCTTTAGCAAAAGCAATTAATTCATCTTTCTTCATGGAAGCAGAAACCTTCTTAACTTCCTTAGCTTCTTCAACAACTGGAGCAGCCTTAACTTCTCCTGTTAAAGATTCGATCTTAACCATTGTATATGGCTGTCTGTGACCCTGTTTCTTTCTGTAGTCCTTCTTAGCCTTATACTTGAAGATGATTACCTTCTTACCTTTTCCGTTTTCTACAACGCTGCCTGTAACAGCTTCTGTTAAGTAAGGAGCACCAACTTTAACTTCCTTACCATCGCTCATAAGAAGTACCTTGTCGAAAACAACTGTTTCACCAGCTTCTACGTTTAACTTTTCAACTGTGATAACGTCGCCTTCCTGTACTCTGTACTGCTTACCGCCTGTTTCGATTACTGCGTACATAATTATTTTTTTCCTTCCTCTCTCCAGTCTCGCCATCGAGGGTGAATACTGTGCATTATTGCTATGTATTGCTTGTTTACCCGGTCTGCGCGGCTCAACTCGGTTATAATACCATTAAAACGGCTAAATGTCAAGGTTTTATTTGATTTTTTTATAACTTTTTTGTATACTAATCATATAGCCTTTTGAGGAATATTTTTTAGGAAAGGTATGAGATACTATGGCTAATTTTAACACAAATGACAGCAGAAATACAGTGGAAAAACTTTCAAAACATAAACAAAAGATTAAAGAGCGAAATAGTTTAGTAGACAAACACGCCCTATGGAACAGAATTGATCCAAAAGATTTACAGCCTCATCATATCGAATTTTTACAAAGCTGTATGTCTGAAAACCTAAATCACGCAAGACACGTAGAAAACGAAAGATTGACATTTAATACCGTTTTCCTTGCGCTAGTTGCCGGCGTTTTAGCTTTTTGTGGAGAAATCGAGAATCAAAAGGCAGTATTTTACGTATATCTAGCTATAACACTGGCTGGTTTCTTATCTATACTTTTAACTATTAGATGGAACAATGCCTTCGATAGACACCAAACATATGCACAGGAATGTTACAAACTAATACATAGGAACTATTTTGACGACGTTGCTAGGAATGATGAATCTAAACAAGTTAAAGAGTTAATTGATGGTCTAGGCGAAGTACC
>JAFYLX010000111.1 GCA_017556895.1 Bacillota bacterium
CTTTGTAATCTTATCAAGCATTTCAAGCAATCTCTTTGTACCGATACGGCATGGAGCACACTTACCGCATGATTCATCAACAGTAAATTCAAGGAAGAACTTAGCAATGTCAACCATACAGTTGTCTTCGTCCATAACGATAAGACCACCGGATCCCATCATAGAACCAATTGCAATAAGTGAATCGTAATCGATAGGTGTATCGATGAGAGATTCAGGAATACATCCACCGGAAGGTCCACCGGTCTGTGCAGCTTTGAACTTCTTGCCACCGGGGATACCACCACCGATTTCGTAAACAACTTCACGAAGTGTAGTACCCATAGGTACTTCAACAAGACCGGTGTTGTTAATCTTACCACCAACAGCAAATACCTTTGTACCTGTGCTCTTTTCGGTACCGATTGTCTTGAACCAATCTGCACCGTTGTTGATGATAGCAGTAATGTTAGCGTATGTTTCAACGTTATTTAAAAGTGTGGGCTTGCCGAAAAGACCTTTAACTGCGGGGAAAGGAGGTCTGGGTCTGGGTTCACCTCTGTGACCTTCGATAGATGTGATAAGAGCAGTTTCTTCACCACATACGAAAGCACCGGCACCAAGTCTTAATTCCATATCGAAGTTAAAGCCTGTACCAAATATATCTTTACCAAGTAAGCCGTATTCTCTAGCCTGGTCAATAGCAATGTTAAGTCTGTTAACAGCTATAGGATATTCAGCACGGATATATACATAACCCTGATCAGCACCTACAGCATAAGCTGCAATTGCCAGTGCTTCAATAAGAGCATGTGGGTCACCTTCGAGGATACTTCTATCCATGAACGCACCGGGGTCACCTTCATCGGCATTACAAGCAACAAACTTCTTGTCGCTTACGGAGTTAGCAGTAAACTGCCATTTTAAACCTGTGGGGAATCCACCGCCACCACGGCCACGGAGACCTGATTCTTTGATTACATCAATAACTTCCTGGGGCTGCATTTCGGTAAGAACCTTACCAAGTGCTGTGTAGCCGCCAAAAGCAATGTATTCATCGATTTCTTCAGGGTTAATAACACCACAATTCTTAAGAGCTATACGCATCTGCTTCTTGTAGAAGTCAACTTCATTAAGAGACTTGATGTTGTTCTCATCAACAACTGTTTCTTTGTAAAGAAGTCTCTTTACAATTCTACCCTTTAAGAGATGTTCTTCAACAATCTCGTCGATATCATCTACACCAACCATGCTGTAGAAAGCACCTTCAGGATATACAATAACTATCGGACCTAAAGCACAAAGACCGAAGCAACCTGTTCTGATAACTTTAACTTCATCAGAAAGTCCTTTTTCAGCAAGGCAGGATTCAAATTTTTCAATAATTTTTTCGCTACCTGAAGAGGTACATCCGGTACCACCGCAGACAAGAACATGAGATCTTGCTAAATCCATTTGATTAATCCCCCTTATTATTCGTTTGCACCTATTGTGTATTCAGCTACAACTTTACCGTTTACAACAGTTTCAGCAATAACCTTAGCAGCTTTTTCTTCTGTCATTTTAACATAGGTAATTTTTTCATCGTTGGGCATATATACTTCAACGATAGGTTCTAATTTGCACATACCGATACAACCGGTCTGTGTGAGACTAACTTTTTCGGAAAGATTTCTCTTTTCTACTTCGTCCATTAAAGCCTTTAACACAGGTCTTGCACCTGCAGCAATACCACATGTAGCCATACCAACTACAATACGGATACCGTCACCCTCGTCTTTTCTGAGGTTGATTTTTGCTAAAGTCTTATTTCTTAATTCTTCTAACTGAGCTAAGCTTTTCATTTATATTGCACCTCCGTTTAAATTTTCTTCCTGTTCGGCTATATAACCTTCTATCCAATTGAGCACATCGAGATTCGAAAGCTCAACTTCTTCTCCAAGAACCTTCCGGATTTCCTTTGTGGAAAACTCAAAAGAAGCATTATTTATGGAGTGTACGTATATATAGTCAATTTGGTCATGTCCACCAATTATGGTGGCCATAGTAGATGCCATATCCCCTAACGGCTGACGATCAATGCTGTTGTGAACAAAGGTTGCTTTAACCTTAGTTCCAACCCCAACCTTGGATGTAATATCAAGATTACCTCCGGTTAGCTCGCAAGCGTTTTTAAAAAGTGAAAGTCCAAGACCAACCTTTCTGGTGGTTCTTGTTGTTCTGAAGGGATTAACAACATCCTTTAAAAAATCTTCCTCCATTCCACACCCATTGTCATTAATTTCAATAACAAGGAGATTTGCAGCCATGTCCTCATTTACTGTAACTTCAATGAGATCCGCACCTGCTTTAATGGAATTTTGAACAATATCTAAGATATGCAGAGAAAGTTCAGTCATAATTATCAGTCTGCGTATTTAGCCAAGATGTCTTCTACATCGTCAACTGTGAGTCTGCCGTATACGTCTTCGTTAACAGTAAGTACGGGAGCAAGACCACATGCACCGATACATCTTGTAGCTTCGAGAGAGAATTTACCATCTGCAGAACATTCTCCTACTTCAATACCGAGTTTTTCTTTGATCTTGTTGATTATGTCACCGCTTCCCTTAACATAACAAGCGGTACCAAGGCATACACCGATATGGTATTTACCTTTGGGGTTAATAGTAAACTGTGTGTAGAAAGTAACTACACCATAGATTTCAGACATAGGTACATCAAGACCGTCCGAAATTTTCTTCTGTACTTCGATAGGAAGATAGCCAAAAATACTCTGTGCTTCGTGAAGAACAGGTATAAGTGCACCATCAGTACCTTTGTACTTGGCAATTACTGCCTGAAGTTTTTCATCTTGTTCCACTGTGCTGACAAAAGCCGGAGCTTTAGTTTCGCTCATTAGTAAAACCTCCTTATAAAGTGTTTTTATATATAATATAAACATATATACTACATCTCACTAATCATATCACATTTTTACTTAAAATACTATCATTTTGTAGTATTAAAGTAAAAATCGTCATTTTTCACAATAAATCACCCTATTTTTGTTTTAAATAGTCAATTATTTTCGATGCATTTGAGGGATTTATATCCAAAAAATACTCTTTTTCATGAATATCCCACAAAAAGTGAGCATCGGAATTATGTACGAATTTGTACTGCCTTAATTTATGGCTTTCAATAAGCTCTTGTGCCTTGTCCGGCATCTTTATTTCTATGGTTGAAAAATCAAGTTCCGGAGGTATGAAACCAAGGTTTGAAATAATGCTGTAA
>JAFYLX010000112.1 GCA_017556895.1 Bacillota bacterium
GACGCTAAATTACCTGAAAAGCACCCTATTGACTGTGGCTGCACAACTTACAAAGAACACGTTCAGTATCTTATTCAGGCGGCTATCAAGCTTGTAAACGATGAAGCTGATAAGTTAGCTTCTGACAGCAATATCGCAGCATATAAGACTGCTAAGACAAAAGGTATCGATGCATCTATCCTTGCATATGGTGGAGAAACTGCTAAAGATAGCGATACTACTCATTTAGTAGTTGAAAAAGGTTATGAAGCTACTGCAAGTGGAAGCACAGATAATGTGGGTTTAGGCATCTATGAACTTAACGCTAATTTAGATGTAACCGTTGGCTCTGATACTGCAAAATTAGAAACATATAAGACTACTTATGTAGAAGGTGAAGCTGCATCTTCTGCTGCAAACGTTGCTTCCGTAAAAGCTGCAATCGCACAGGCATATGCAGACTACATCAAGGAAAACACAAAGACTTCAGATAAGGCTTATGCCGATAATGTTAAGAAAGTTCTTGATTTCTTAGCAGAAGAGAAAGTAGACCTTACTGGTCACCTTTATGCGTGGTATTTCAACACAGGAAATGTTTCTGCAGCTACAGTTGCTGCTACAATTGCTAATGTAGAAACATTCGAAGCAGAAGCTGCAAAATTAGCTGCACAGAAAGATGTAAACGGTGCTCTTGTTCGTGATGCAGAAGATGTAGCTGACCTCGTTACTGAAGGTACTATTATCGCTTATGCTGCTGCAGCTAGTGTTATTTATACATCTGAATACACTAATGCAGATGGCGCTTTCAATGAAATTTCTGATTGCTATGCTGCAATTAGTGCTCTTTATGTAGGTCTTGGTGATGCAGAATTAGCTTTCGTAAAAGCACTCAGAGCAGAATTTGTAGCTGAACTTTTAGCTGACTTTGAAGAAAATGCAACTTACTATCCTGCAGAATTAGATAAGATTAAAGCAATTTTCGATGAATATGTTACAAAGGTAAACGCAATTACTGATATTACTGATATTACAAAATATGATTCAGCTTATATCGGTACAATTGCTACAGGCGTATATGAAGCTTCTGGTAGCAAGCTTGATCTTGTAAAGACTGCTGCAGAAATCGCTCTTGAAGCATACACTACAGGTTTACAGTCCACAGCACAGAGCTACTTAGATCTTGTTAACGGACAAATCACAAAGACAGCTAACAAGTACTATGAAGGTACTTCCGGCACATCTGCTAAATTAAACGAATTAGTTGCTGATTTAGTAGGTAACTCCGGTTTAAGAACAGCTAAAGAAGTAGAAACATTAGCAGAACAGGCACTTGCACTGGCTAAGTCACTTCCAACAAATGCTGCACAGGAAGCTGCTTTAGACGCTGCTGACGATGCTAAAGATGCACTTCCTGATCCAGCTAAAATCGCTGATAAGGCTCTCGTAGACGCTGCAATTGCTGCTGCTGATGCTTACTATGATCTTACTGCTGAAGCATATCCAAGTGCAGCTGCAGTTGAAAAGGCTGCTGCACAGTATGCATATGCATATAATACTGAATTAGTTGCTAAGGTTAAGGCTGTTTCCGCTACAGACAAGGCTGCCATTGAAGCTATCCTTGATGAAGTTGATGCTTTCGTTGAAACATATGAAGATGAAGTCGGTACAGGCGTTGACCTTGAAGGCGTAGTATTCAAAGCTCAGACTGACATTTTATATGGCTACCTTGCTGACATTCAGGCAGCAGAAGTTAAGAAAGTAACTGAAGCTATCGCTGCAATCCCTGTAACTTCAAACATCACAGAAGCTGCTAGACCTGCTGTAGAAGCTGCTAGAGCTGCTTATGATGCATATGTTGCAGCATACACTGATACTACAGATTATGATTACGTCTACACAACAACTGTTACTACAGACGGTTTTGCTGCTGATGACGTTAATGTAGGTACATTATTCACTGCAGAAGCTGCTCTTGGTTTAGAAGCTGGTGTAAACACATTCGACGATGTAGACGCTAAGGCATACATCCAGGATCTCGCAGTTAAGGCTAGATCAGTTAAGACTGCTAAGGGTAACGTTAAGGTAACAGTAGTTGCTGACGTTGATGTTCTCGTAGAAAACGGCTACACAGTAGAATACAAGTTCTACAGATCCACTAAGTCCAACAAGGGCTTCCAGCTTAAGAAGACATCCGAAGAAGCTACTTACACTAACACTTCCGGTAAGAAGGGTACTAAGTACTTCTACAAGGCTGTTATCGTAGTTAAGGATGCTGAAGGTGAAGTTGTTGCTAAGACTCCACTTAAGCACTGCTTATACGCTTCCAGAACTTGGAGCAAATAATTAGTTAATACTAATTAAAAAACAACTGATCAAATCAGGGACCGGGAAAATCCCGGTCCCATTTTGCATATCAGTCACACTTCCCTTATTAAAACCGACCACAAATACGAAGGGGGTAAACTTATGAAAAAAACACTTGCAATACTTCTTAGTCTTGCACTCATCATCTGCATGATACCCGGCACTGCCTTTGCAGAGGCAGGAGCCACTGAACCGGCTGCACCAATCAGCATTGAAGATGCAGAAGTAATTTTTGATAAAGAGGCATATACATACACGGGCTCAGAAATTAAACCTACAAGTATAACATTAAAACTTAGTGACGTTTCTTCAGTTAATGCAGCTGCCACAAAGTTTGATATTGCATATTCAGATAACATCACTGATGTAGGCACTGTAACTGTAACCATTACTGCAAAAGCAGAGTCAGGTTATACAGGAACTGCAGAAGGTACATATGAAATAAAACCTCTTGATTTATCTGATGGTTCAGTAGAAGTAACTGTTGGAAGCCAGCTTGAAACTGTTACAGATAACACTTTCAACTGGGGCAACGTTACTTTCTACATTAATAAGACACTAAATACATCTTTATTAAAAGAAGGAAACCTGAAGGTGGCTGTATCAACAGAAGAAAATGGTACAAAAAAAGCAACCTTCTCTTCAAATAGTAAAGATTTTATAACAAATGAAATTTCTGCAATTTTCGTAACAAAGCCTAATATCGGCGATAAGGTAACTGCAAAGGTTACTAGCAAGCATACTTACGATGGAACTGAACAGAATGTAACGGTTTCATTCACAAAAATAGATTCTAGTGATAAAACAGCGCTTCCATCAGCAAGTGATTACGAGATTGTGTACGGTGGTGACAGGACAAGTGCCGGCGAACAGACTATAACAATCATCGGTAAGAACAACTTTGCTGGAGCTATTACAGATTCAATTAAGTATACAATTGGCAAGAGAGACTCAAGCAAAGTTTCAATTGAGCCAATTCCAAATCAGGTGGCTGGTGCAAGACCACTTCCTGTAGTTACAGACACGCTTGACGGTGAAAAAGTTGTATTAAAGAACAATACAGACTATATTCTCAGCTATTCCGAAGTTAATAATGTTGTTACCGTAACAATTGATTTTGATGCTAATGCAAATGGAAACTATACCGGTAAAGAAACCATTACATACAGAGTTGTTGATTCTGAAAAAATGATCAACAGCGCACATGTTACTGTAAACAACAGCAGAGGTTACAGTGAGTATTATACCGGGTCTGTGCAAAAGCCTGGCATCATCGTTAACTTAGGTGATGGTAAAAATGATCTTACTGCAGGTAAGGATTACAATGTAACATACTCATACGAAGATTCCAAAGGAGCTGTCAAGACCACAACTTCCCCAATTCAGGCGGCAGATTACACAATTATTGTAACTGGTATCGGATCATATGGCGGGCAGGTTGTGATTGAAGATATGTTCACAATCAGGCAGTATCCGTTCACAACTAACTATGTAACAGTTACTGTTACTCCTGGAAGTACAACAGCTTCCCCTAAAGTAACTATAAAATCCCTTGATGGTAAAATCTCATTCGAAAGTGGTACTGACTATACTGTTGGTACACCAGTTGTAAGTACGCTTAAGGGTACAGCAACAATTAAAATTACTTCAACAGGAACAGGTAACCTTACAGATGGATCTATAACCGAAACATATGCAATTACAACAAAAAGCATTTCTTCCTGCATAGCAGAATTTGCAGTAGGAAGCAAGCAGACATACCAGTATTCTGGAAGCGTTATCAAACCTTCCATCGTTGTACGTGATGGCTACACTTCATTAGTTTCAGGTACAGACTATACTGTAACTTATAAAGATGCTAACGGCAATGTAGTCTACAGCCCTAAAGACGCTGGTACATACCAGATTGTAATCGAAGGTAAAGGCATGTACTCCGGTACAAAAACTATGACTTTCTACATTCAGGGTACAAGTATCGTTAACTACACAGTTACTCTTCAGAAGAGTTTAGCAACTGCAACCGGCTCTGCACAGAATCCTGTAATCACTTCTGTCAAGTATGGAACTACTTCCAGCTTAACTACAAGTGATTACATCGTTACTTTCCAGGATGCATCCGGCAAGGAAGTTACTTCCGTTATCTACCCAGGCACATACAAAGTAGTAGTAACAGGTAAAAACGGCTACCAGGGCAGCACTTATGCGCTCTATACTGTCAAGGGTCTTGCTCAGACAATGATCATCGACAAGACTTCATTCAAGGTTTACGAAGACAGCGATATCTTCAAGATCAACGCTAAGGTTACAGGCGACGGCACTATCACTTATACTTCCATGAACCCTGCAGTTGCAACGGTTTCGCAGGCAGGCGTAGTGACAGTTCACAAGGTTGGTCGTGCAGTAATCAAGGTACAGACTACTAACAATGTCAAGTATGACCCTGTAGAAGACGAAGTTTACGTAAAGGTTTACCCTGA
>JAFYLX010000113.1 GCA_017556895.1 Bacillota bacterium
CCTAATCAGCTTACTATATACTGCACCAAACGGAGTTTATTTCAAAGACGACGATAAGAATGTGACTGCATTCTCCTGCATCACTGCTATCGACTATACATCCGGAACTACTACAATTGACGTTGTGGCAAGCGGATACGACGAAGAAAAGATGTTAGAACTAAGCGACTCATACCAGACTATCTGTGCACTAACAGACAATACTTTCGAAGAGTTAGATTCTTATCCTATCTATAAGATTAACGAAAAAGGAAATGCGCTAGCTACAAGCTTCACAAACTCCTACTTCGAATACAAGACTAACACACTTGATATCGAAAGCATGTCACAGTACACAATGTGCTCTGCCCTTGCAGAAGATTATCCTGATATGAACCTAATCGCCATCGGCGTAACAAACAAGACAAAAGACAACTTCGCAGGCGGCTTCATCGTCCACCTAGGAAAGTTACAGTAGTAGTTAAAAACACACATATAATTCAATATGAAGTACTTTAAAAGGGATACCTCATTGAGGTATCCCTTTCGTGTCTGTTATGATAGCACACTTTTTTTGTGTTCCACTTTTTCACCGCACTCCAAGAAGCAAAAAGCATAAAAAAAGAGCCGGATCACATCCAGCTCTCTCAAATTCAAAACGATATAAATTATGCGCCAAATCTATTAGCTGCTTCCTTAAGCATATCTCTGATTGGAAGGTTGTACGGACATCTTGTCTCGCATACACCGCATCCAATACAGTCGCTCGCTTTTGCAGCAAAGGCATCATATCTTGTTCTCGCCCAGTCTTCTAGGCCGTATCTATCAAGATATCCCTGCATTAAGAATACGCCTGAAATGTTAATACCCTTAGCGCATGGAGCACAGTAGTTGCAACGACGACAGAAGTTATTACCAAGATTCTTTCTTACGGCTTCCATCTTCGCTAGTTCTTCTTCTGTTAAAGGTGCTTCATTTTCGCTAGCCTTTAAGTTCTGCTGTACTTCTTCTACGCTTGCCATGCCTGGAATAACAACGGAAATATCAGGGTTAGCACAGATGAATCTTAGTGCAAGATCTCCGTCTTCAATGGCTCCACCGGCAAGCGGCTTCATAACGATGAATCCGATGTTCTTTTCCTTGCACTTCTTGATTAGGTCCACGCCCTGATTTTCTACAATATTATATGGGAACATAATAGTTTCAACCCAAGGTAATTCTAGTGCTTCTTCGAATAACTCTAGAGAATGTGTAGTGAAACCGATATGTCCAATCTTACCTTCTTCTTTAGCTTCCATAAGGCCCTCTAGAGCGCCTCCTTCAGCTAATACCTTCTCAAATTCAGCCTTGCTAGGATTATGAATCTGATAAAGGTCTATGTAGTCTGTGCGAAGATTCTTAAGGCTTGTTTCGATATCCGCCTTGATACCATCCTTAGTTCGAGACATACTCTTTGTTGCAAGGATGAACTTATCACGCTTTCCTTCGATAGCCTCACCGATTAACTCTTCGCTGATTGTATAACCTCTAGCAGTGTCTATATAATTGATGCCGTTACGAAGCATAGCGTCCATAATGTCCTTTACCGTATCTACGCTAACTTTCTGGATCGGAATCCCCCCGAATCCTAACTTTGAAACCTCTAGTCCACTTTTACCTAGTACTCTATACTCCATAACTTCTCCTTTTTAATATAAACTTGCTAAATATTCCTCTACGTAATGGGAACAAGTTGCACCATCTGCTGCCGCAGTGATAACCTGTCTTAGAGCCTTAGTTCTAACGTCACCAACGGCGAAAACTCCAGGTACGTTAGTTCTGCAGGACTCGTCTGCAACTACATATCCGGACTTATCAAGTTCAACTTTGCCTTCAAATAGCTCTGAAGCGGGCTTTCTGCCAATGCTTACAAATACTCCGTCTACAGGCAAGTACTGGATTTCACCAGTCTTTAGATTCTTGACATTTAGTCCTTCAAGTTTGTTAGATGCGACTAGTTCGTCAACTGCACTGTCCCAAATAAATTCAACGTTTTCCATCGCCTCGAGCTGTTTATGATATATCTTTGTAGCTCTTAGCGTATCTCTTCTGTGAATTACATATACCTTCTTCGCGATACGGGAAAGTATAGTAGTGTCGGCCACCGCTGTATTACCGCCTCCGATAACTGCAACAACCTTGTCTTTATAGAACATTCCGTCACAAGCGGCACAGTAGTTGATACCGCGATTAACGTATGATTCTTCCTTATCTACCCCAAGTGGTCTTGGGTTCGCACCAGTTGCAAGGATAATAGCCTTAGCAGTAAAATCACCTTCGCTTGTGTGGGCAACCTTATCTTCGCCCTCTAAGTCTAGTGAATATACGTCTGCTAATTCTGTAACTACCCCGAAGCGCTCTGCAGTCGCCTGCATCTTTTCTCCTAATTCGAAACCATCTATGCCTTCTTCAAATCCCGGATAGTTGTCTATCTGTGAAGTAAGTGCCATCTGGCCGCCTGCGGATAGTTTTTCTAATACAACTGTCTTTAGCCCTGCTCTCGCAGTGTATAACCCAGCTGAATATCCTCCGGGACCTCCCCCGATGATTATTACATCATAATTCTTGTCCATGATTGTCTCCTTCTACCAAAGTCTTCTACTAGAACTGTTATAGTCCTAGATTCTTGTTGATAAACTCTTCAATCTTCGCTTTTGAATCAGGTGCTACGATTCCGTCTACTGCCTGTCCATCCTTATAGAATACGAAAGTAGGAATTACTTCGATGTCATTTAGGGATGCGATTTCAGGTTCGTCGTCGATGTTGCACTTGCCTACTACAAGCTTGTCTCCATATTCAGCTGCCACCTTTTCGTAAGCCGGTCCGATTCTTCTGCAATAAGTACACCATGGTGCCCAATATTCGATAACTGCGTTTTTCTTTTCTGCGATAATTTCTTTATATAAATCTTTATTAATATTTGCTAACATGTCTATTTCTCCTTTTATATGTTCTACCACCTTTAGATGGCTTAATTACAATTGTTTCTTGTAATTATAATACTCACAAATTGAAGAAATTAAACATCAAACAAACGCAAATTACTCTTTTTCAAGAAGACAAATCGCTTCGATGTGTTTAGTGAAGCAGAAATTGTCGAATGGCTTTAAGTATTTGCACTTGTAGCCATAGTATTCCATGTATTTGATGTTGTCTGCAAGAGTCTTAGGGTTGCAGGATACATATACAATCTGCTTAACTCCGTATTCTAAGATCTTGTCTAGAGCCTTTGGCTGGATGCCTACTCTTGGAGGGTCAACTACGATAACCTCCGGTTTTTCTTCTACAGTCTTTAGAACCTCGAAAACGTCTCCAGCTAGGAACTTGCAATTTTCAAGACCGTTTAACTTGGCATTTTCCTTTGCAGCTTCAACAGCTTCTGCC
>JAFYLX010000114.1 GCA_017556895.1 Bacillota bacterium
TCTACCAGCATCCTTTGTAGCCTGCTTCTGAGCATCGGAGAAGTAAGCAGGAACAGTGATTACTGCCTTTGTAACCTTTTCTCCTAAGTAGCTTTCTGCGTCATTCTTTAACTTTGTAAGGATCATTGCAGAAATATCCTGCGGTGTGTAATCCTTACCGTCGATTGTTACTTTGTAGTTTTCACCCATGTGTCTCTTGATGGATGCGATTGTTCTGTCCGGGTTAGTTACAGCCTGTCTTTTTGCTGTTTCACCAACTAATCTTTCGCCATCTTTCTTGAAACCAACGATAGATGGAGTTGTTCTCATGCCTTCTGCGTTAGCGATTACTACAGGTTCGCCACCTTCTAATACTGCTACGCAAGAGTTTGTTGTACCTAAGTCAATACCAATAATTTTAGCCATTTTCTAAATTCCTCCTAATTAATTAGCGACCTTTACCATTGCAGGTCTAATTACTTTATTATTTAAAACATACCCCTTCTGAAGAACTCCAGTAACCTTGCCACTTTCGTACTCGGATGAGTCCTCCATCATAATTGCATTGTGGAAGTTCGGATCGAAGTCTTCCCCAAGTGCCTTGATTTCGCTTGCACCCGCCTTTTCAATTACCCCTAGCAACTGCTTTAAAATCATTTCCATACCCTTATAAAAGTTGTCTTCTGCATTGCCTGCAGCAAGAGCTCTTTCAAAGTTGTCTATTACATTAAGCAATTCGCCAATTAATTTTTCGTTAGCGAATGCATAAATGTCGCTCTTTTCTTTTTCTGTTCTACGCTTGAAGTTCTGGAAGTCAGCCATAAGTCTAAGGTATCTTTCGTTAAGCGCTTCATCTTCTGGGCTTGTAGCCTTTTCTTCAGCTGTTTCTTCAGCCTGCGCCTCTCCCTCAGTCTGTGGTTCTTCTGTCTCTTCGCTGGATGTTTCCTCGATTACTTCTTCTTCAAGTACTTCATCCATCTTCTTAGCATCATCACTCATTTTATTTGTTTCCTCCACTTTCGAGTTTGAATGTATCGCTTAAATTGTCTGTCAGATATTCGATTATTGAAGTAACCTCACCATACTTCATTCTTGTAGGTCCGATTACCCCAATTTTACCAACCAGCTTACCATCTACGTGGTAACTAGCTGTAATAAGTGCACAGTCATTCATGACATCGTCGGCATTTTCCGTTCCGATAGTCACGATAACTCCGTCTTCTCTCTCGATAAGCTTTCTAGTAAAGTCTTCTTTCTGACTCAGCATAGAGATAAAGTTTTTAGCCTTCTGTAAATCGTTGTATTCAGGAATGTCGAAAATATTCGTAAGACCTTCCATGTATAGATTTACATTTAGCATATCCTCTAGCGTTCTCATAAAGTTTGGCATTACGTTAGCCGCAAGACCGCTCATCGCCGTAATATCTGATTCAAAGCTTTCTATAATATTATTTTTTAAAACTTCACTGATGCTCTTGCCCTTGTAGTTGTAAGTCATAGTCTTTGCAAGAAGCTGTAAGTTTTCATCTGTGTAAGGAACGCTGATATTTAGGGCCGTATTTGATATTTTGCCACTTTCTGAAACTATCATAAGAACTACTGTATTCTCGTCTACCGGTAATAAGTTGATAAATTTCAGTGCATCTTCGTTCTTGCTCGGTGTTAGCGCAAAGGATGTTAAGTTAGTAATTTCGGAAAGCACTGTAGCTGCATGTTCAATAGTCTTCTCAAACTCGTAAACATTGGAGTGTAGCCTCTCTGCAATTACGTTCTTCTCTTCCTTGCTAAGTTCCTTTTTTTCCATCAAGGCGTTTACATATAGTCTGTAAGCCATGTCTGAAGGAACTCTTCCGGCAGAAGTGTGTGGATGGGTTAAGTAGCCCATTTCTTCAAGATCTGCCATTTCATTTCTAATGGTTGCAGGGCTGATGCCCAAATCGTATTTCTTGGAAATGGTTCTGGAGCCCACTGGTTCAGCAGTCTTAACATAGTCGCTGATTATTGCTTGTAAAATTCGTAGTTTACGTTCTGTAAGTTCCATCTCTCGTCTCCTTTTGTTAGCACTCACTTTTTTAGAGTGCTAATCACTATATATAAGATACTACTAAGATTCCCAAAAGTCAACCAAAATAGCCCACTTTTTTATGTGTTTTTTGTGAAAAAATCGTCTTATATTCTTCTTATATTAAGAGAAAAAAATCACTAAATCTGCATCCCTTTTTATAGAAAAGCCAGTAAACCATCTCGAAGAGCGATTCCCGCAGGTAGCAACATAATATCCAAAGAAATTGCGCAGCTGAGTAAATGGAATTCAAATTGGCTGGCTTTTTTGAAAAAAGGAGGCAGGGGGCTAGCTGCCTTTGTGCATGAAAAAAGGAGCGGTTAAACCACTCCTTAAAATTATTTAACTATTTAGCCCAGCCTCTAGTCTTTTCAACCGCCTTAGACCAACCTGCAAGCATTTCTTGACGCTTTGAGCCATCCATAGCTGGTTCGAAAGTTCTATCAACCTGCCAGTTTTGTAATACGTCTTCTTTGTTCTTCCAATAACCCGTCGCAAGACCCGCTAAGTACGCTGCACCCAGTGATGTAGTTTCGATACAAACCGGTCTTTCAACCTTGCAATTAAGCACGTCTGACTGGAACTGCATCAAGAAGTTATTAGCACAAGCACCGCCGTCAACCTTTAAGGAAACTAGGCAGCTTCCAAGGTCATCAGTCATTGCCTGAATCAGGTCATTTGTCTGGTATGCAAGGGACTCTAAAGTTGCTCTAACTAGATGATTCTTGTTAGCACCTCTAGTGATGCCAAGGACTGCGCCTCTGGCATATGGATCCCAGTATGGTGCTCCAAGCCCTACAAATGCAGGAACAACATATAGTCCACATGAGTCTTCAACCGCAAGGGCCATAGCCTCGGAGTCTGAAGACTTTTCCATAATATCTATTTCGTCGCGTAGCCACTGAATAGCAGCACCACAAACGAAAACTGAACCTTCTAATGCATAGTTAACCTTGTCATCAAGTCCCCACGCAATAGTAGTAACTAGTCCATTTTTTGAATAAACAGGAGTCTCACCGGTATTCATCAGCAAGAAACAGCCTGTCCCATATGTATTCTTGCCCTCTCCAGGCTCGAAACAAGTCTGTCCGAATAAGGCCGCCTGCTGGTCGCCCGCTGCTCCTGCAATCTTGATCGGACCACCAAAGATAGTCGTCGCAGTCTCGCCGTAAATACAGCTGGAAGGTTTAGGTTCCGGTAACATTGCCTTTGGAACATTTAAGATTTCTAAAATCTCATCATCCCATTCAAGGGTTTTGATGTTAAACATCATAGTTCTAGATGCGTTGGAATAGTCAGTTACATGAACTTTTCCATCTGTCATCTTCCAAATTAGCCACGTTTCGATAGTACCAAAAAGAAGCTTACCTGCTTCAGCCTTTTCTCTAGCGCCATCAACATTGTCTAAAATCCATTTTAGCTTAGTACCGCTAAAATACGCATCTATAAGAAGACCAGTTTTTTCGCGAATCATATCGCTATGACCTTGCTCGATTAAAGAATCGCAATACTCTGCTGTTCTTCTGCACTGCCATACGATAGCGTTATAAATAGGCATTCCAGTTTCCTTATCCCAAACCACCGTTGTTTCTCTTTGGTTTGTGATACCTATTGCCTCGATGTCCTCATATGTACAACCTATCTTCAAAAGTGCTTCCTGAGCAACACCCATCTGTGTTGACCATATTTCCATCGCGTCGTGCTCTACCCATCCATCCTTCGGATAAATCTGAGTAAATTCCTTTTGAGCAACGCTTATCATGTTGCCTTTTTTGTCATAAATTATACATCTTGAGCTAGTTGTACCTTGATCTAAGGCCAAAATGTATTTTTCCATTGCAACCTCCTAAATTATACGAAAAGAGCCATTATTCGGTTTGAAATGTCCATACCTCGCTGAGTTATCGCTATATGGCGTATATCCATTTCGGCATCACCATTTTCGATGTAGCGTTCAAAACGCTTCTTTTCATCTGCGTATACATCCCAAAAGTTTCTTTCAAACTTATTTCTAAATTCTATTAAATCTACGCCCTTGTTCATTCTAAGTGCCGTAAATACATATTCTGAAATATTGTCTTCTATCGTGTTCACAGTGTAGCTGTCGACACAGTCTGCACCATATACCTTGGTTTTGCCCAGCACAGTATTATTAGATACGTCTTGGTTTTTCATTGTACTGATATACTCGTCAATGTCGCACACATTTGAATATCTAACATTTTTCATAAATCCATGGGCACCTGCACCAAGAGCCATATAGTCCTCGAAAGTCCAGTACTTTTTATTATGCTCACATTCCTTGCCAGGAAGTGCCATATTAGAAATTTCGTACTGGTGATAGCCTTTCTTTTCCAAAATTTCTACGGCCATATGGTACATAGTTCTGTCTACAATCGGCAGCTGTTCTTCTATTTCCCTAGCCTTTAGCCTTCTCCAGAATTCTGTGCCTTCTGCAAATTCAAGACTGTAGAAAGAAATATGATCAGGTTCAAGATTAGAAGATCTTTTTACCACAGATCTCCATTTTGGTATGTCCAGCTTAGGCACGGAAAACATTAAGTCCAAACTGATATTGTCAAATCCTGCTTTTCTAGCCATCTTAAAAGTCTTGATGGCGTCCTTAGAATTATGCAGTCTACCGAGATCTTCTAAAACGTCATCCCAAAGGGACTGCACACCGATGCTAAGCCTGTTAACCCCCGCCTCCTTATAGCCCTCGAGCTTTTTAGGAGTCAAGGTAGCCGGATTACACTCCATAGAAACTTCAGCATTTTCATCTATGGAAAAGTTCTTTTTTAATGAACTAATAATCTTGTCTATCAGTTCAGGTTCCATCAAGCTAGGAGTCCCTCCGCCGAAAAAGATAGTGTCGGCCTGAAACTCCTTGCCATATTTTGCACCGTAGAAAGCGATTTCTTGTAGCAACGCTCTCGTATACATTTTTCTAACTTCTGGATTATCAACAGCTTTAGAAAAAAAGTCGCAATAATGACATTTTCTTATACAGAAAGGTATATGAATGTATATTCCTGCTGCCATTTTTTCTCCAACCTATATAAATGATATTAGTTATTTGTTTTCATCGTACTTAAGTACAGCAGTGAAAGCTTCCTGAGGAACTTCAACAGTACCGAACTGTCTCATTCTCTTCTTACCTTCCTTCTGCTTTTCAAGAAGCTTCTTCTTTCTGGAAATGTCGCCGCCATAGCACTTAGCGATTACGTCTTTTCTGAAGGCTCTTACAGTTTCTCTGGCAATAACCTTCTGACCGATTGCAGCCTGAATAGGAATTTCAAACTGATGCATTGGGATGATTTCCTTAAGCTTTTCGCATACAAATCTACCTCTTGAGTAAGCCTTTGATTCGTGTACGATCATTGAGAATGCGTCTACTAAATCCTTATTTAATAGGATGTCCATCTTTACTACCTGAGAACGTTCGTAATGAGTGAATTCGTAGTCTAGTGAACCGTATCCTCTAGTCTTTGACTTTAATGCATCGAAGAAGTCGTAAATAACTTCGTTAAGAGGCATTTCGTAATGTAACTGAACTCTCTGTTCAGTGATGTATTCCATATGGATCATTCTGCCTCGTCTTTCTTGACAGATTTCCATAATGCTTCCTACATATTCCTTCGGAATCATAATATCAGCCTTAACCATAGGTTCTTCAATATGGCTGATTTCTACCATTGGAGGAAGGTTAGACGGGTTCTGAATCATTTCTACAGTTCCGTCTGTCTTAACAACCTTATAGATTACGCTTGGTGAAGTTGTGATTACACCAAGGTTAAATTCTCTCTCAAGTCTTTCTACGATGATTTCCATATGTAAAAGACCTAAGAAACCACATCTGAAACCAAAGCCTAATGCCTGAGAAGTTTCAGGTTCAAAGTTGAAAGCAGCATCGTTTACCTGTAACTTTTCTAATGCGTCTTTAACAGTTTCATACTTTTCGCCTTCTGCAGGGTAGATACCACAGTAAACCATTGACTGAGCCTTTTTGTAACCAGGCATAGGTTCTTCTGTAGGGTTGTTGTCAAGAGTGATAGTATCACCAACTCTAGCATCTGCGACCTGCTTGATACTTCCGCATATGTAACCTACTTCGCCAGCTCTTAATACATCCTTAGGAACAGGTCCAGGTGCGCATACACCTACTTCAGTTACTTCATACTTCTTATTTGTATTCATTAGACGAATCATATCGCCCTTACGAACTTCGCCGTCAAATACTCTTGTGTAGATAACTACGCCCTTGTAGTTGTCGTATACTGAGTCGAAGATTAGAGCCTTTAGCTTGCCTTCCGGATTTCCAGTCGGATGAGGAATCTTCTGCACGATAGCCTCTAATAGCTCCTCAATACCGATGCCTTCTTTTGCGGAAACAAGCGGTGCATCTGATGCATCAAGTCCAATTACTTCTTCAACTTCTTCCTTGATTTCGTCCGGTCTAGCTGACGCAAGGTCGATCTTGTTTAGAGTTGGTAGAATTTCAAGGTCTTCGTCTAACGCTAGATACACGTTAGCAAGAGTCTGAGCTTCTACACCCTGAGTCGCGTCAACGATAAGTACAGCACCTTCACATGCAGCTAAACTTCTTGATACTTCGTAGTTAAAGTCAACATGTCCTGGTGTATCGATTAAGTTAAAAATGTATTCATTGCCATCCTGAGCATGATAAACCAGTCTAGTTGTCTGAAGCTTGATTGTGATACCTCTTTCACGTTCTAGTTCCATGTTGTCTAGAAGCTGTTCCTTCATATCACGCTTTGCAACTAAACCCGTTTTTTCGATAATACGGTCGGCAAGAGTTGATTTGCCGTGGTCGATATGTGCAATAATACTAAAATTTCTTATATATTCTTGGTAATTTTTGTTCGCCATTTTATCCTCACTTAAAACAATCTATTAACACTATATTTTAGCGTAAAATCAGCTTATTTTCAATGAAAACTTGTAAAGTATTGCTAATTGAATCGGCAAAACCATACATCATCGCACCTTGTCTATCAACCCTAAGAAGAAAAACAGTAAGCACAAAAAACAAGAAGAATATAAAAATAGATTTAGCAAGTGTTTTCATGCTCATCCTCCGTCTCTCTCTTTTCCAAAAAATTTTATCTAAGAACCTCTGCCAGTATATTTCCTACAACAGTAGCCGTATTCCTACAATCTTCAATTTGATTTCTATTAAATCCTATCTCCAGTAGCAGATACTGAGATGACAAATCCTGATTGTATCTATATCCACGCTCTATAACTGCACCTGTAAATCCCTCATACTTTTTGCTAGCCACATCGTTGAGCTTGGTTATAAAGGCCTTGTTTTGACTATATGTAGACGCGCCAGTCCCTATAACATAAGAATATCTAGCGCAAGTTTTGCCATCTATTGAAACAGTAGGTGATGGTTCCGTTGAAGATACTGCATCCCTATGAAGATCTATAACACACTCTATGGTAGGATATTTTGCCAGAAGAGTCTCTGTAGTATCATATGATCTGTCATACGAGTCGTTATATGATGGGTAGTCATGCAAAGTCTTATCATGTACTACACCTATGCCTTTGGCTTCCAGTGTTCTCTGCAATACATTCCCTACATCCCTCACGGTGTTTTCTTCATCTCTCGTGTGAAAGTTTCCGCCCGAAGCAGGCAAATAAGACTCGGTGGCATGTGTATGGACGATTAGCACTTTCGGTTCCTCCGAAGAAATAACCACATCTTTAGAATCTTCCTTATCTTTGTCGTCATTGTTTTCTAGAGTTTCCATCTTGCCGCCAGAGAATTCCCCATCATTATCTCTAGAATCTGCCAGCTTAAGGCCCATCGAAGGGTAGGCTGTACTTATACACATTACCCCAAGGTCTGTAGCAGTCATACTTAAATCTTCAAATCCGGGTATAGCAACATCCTCGACAACCATGAAATTATAGAAGAAAAAAGTACTAACCAGATATGTCAACAACACCACCTTAGAAAGAGTTTTTCGCATATTTATTCCCCTTAAAATTATTCTAACTTTAAGAATATATGCCGGGATGCAGCGTTATATTTATTGCCTTTGAAATAATGTCCGAAAAATCTTTAATAAGTTCATCTATGTCTGTGGAGGTAACTATCATGTCGTAGTTAGATTCCTCGTTAATGGTACCTGACGCATCTAAGATAATAGTCCGTGCATCAATTACCGTTGGAACCCCAATAGCAATGACCTTGCATCCAAGAGTTTCTTTATTTATGGACTTTCTGCGATTTCCCATGCCTGCCCCTGGCTCAATGCCTGTATCGGAGATCTGAATGGTAGTGGACATCCTCTCCATATTCCTTGCGGCAAGAGAATCTACAACAATTACAGCCTCAGGATTCACCATTTTAACAACCTTCTCAATTAAATCGGCCGTCTCCATGCCGGTCACCCCAGTGACCGATGGATTAAATCCACTTACGTTTCCCATCTCGAAATCCCCATCCGCATCGTATATTTTAAAAAGATGACTTGTAATCTTAACCTTGTCTATGGTATGGGGTCCAAGGCTGTCGGGTGTGACCTTCTCATTTCCTAGTCCTACTACCAATACTTTAAGATAGTAGTGAAAAGGTATGAGTTCCTTCAAACGTTCTGCCAAGGCTTTAGCTACTCTTTCTTTGATTCCATCCTTTTGCCGAATTATTCCATTAGATTCCACCGTAATGTATCTTCCCATTTTCTTGCCAAATGCTTTTTCACCCGCGGGTGAAATTATCTCTATATCCGTAATAGCAATGTCCTCGTCAACTTGACTATGCTTCTTGATGTATCCAGTAGCTTTTGCCCTCGCCTCTTCTAATAGCTCGTGATTTTCTATCGCCAAATCGGTTCTGTAATTCATAATTAACTCCTTTTGGTTGGTGCTTTTATACTAAAATTCCATTTTTTCTCCTATAGGCTAGTGTTTCTCGATGACAGGAGAACTATTCACAGTTTTTCTCCTAGACTTTCATACAAACCATTTATAAGACTTTCAACAAAAATCAAAAAACTCCTTGCAATTTCAACGGTCTTCATATATAATACCTGTTGCGAATTTATAGCAAAAATTTAAAGAATAGTGGGGTAAAAAAATTATGGCAAACATTAAATCCGCAAAGAAAAGAATCAGAGTTATCGACAAGAAGACTGCAAGAAACAGAAGAATTAAGAACCATCTTAAGGCTGTTTTAAAGAACTTCGAAGCTGCTATGGCTGAAGGCAACGTAGAATTAGCTAAAGAAAAGTTAGCTCTTGCAGAAAAGAAGTTAATGCAGGCTGCTGCTAAGGGAACTATCTCCAAGCAGGCTGCTTCCAGAAAAGTTTCCAGATTAACTAGAAGATTCAACGCAGCTAACGCTGCAAAATAAGTCTCACCCGTCCCCACCCGTGCATAAGTTAAATGCACAGCGAAGAGCGCGAAAACCCCGGATGTGTCTCCCGGGGTTTTATCTTTTTTTGAAAAGTTCGAAAATTGAAATCATTAGGCTTTTGTGCTTGATAATGCCAAACCCTAGTGTTAAAATATGGTTAGGGATGCGACTTGCATGCCTTATTACTTATGTTTAAATTTTTATAACAAGTTATATCTTAAAAATCGGCAGAGAGGAAGAGAAATGATCGAGATTAAGAATACTAATGTACTTGAGTGGGTAAAGGAATGTGCTGAACTTACAAATCCAGACAGCATCATGTGGATTGATGGTTCAGAAGAGCAGCTAGAAGCACTAAGAGCAGAAGCTTGTGCTACAGGCGAAATGATTAAGCTAAATCAGGAAAAGCTGCCTGGTTGCTATTACTACAGAACTCACCCAAGAGACGTTGCAAGAGACGAAAAGAGAACAGTAATCTGTACACGCAGAAAAGAAGATGCTGGTCCTACAAACAACTGGGTAGACCCTCAGGAAATGTATGACAAGATGGGCAAGCTGTTTGATGGCTCCATGAAGGGAAGAAAGATGTACGTAATTCCTTTCTCCATGGGTATTGTTGGTACAGATTTCTCTAAAATCGGTATTGAAATTACAGACTCCATCTACGTTGTTCTGTCCATGGCAATCATGACACGTGTTGGAAAAGAAGTCATCGACGCATTAAATGCTGGCGCGGACTTCACAAAGTGTCTGCATTCCAAGGCTGATATCAACGAACAGGAAAAATATATTGCA